>DAJR01000038.1 GCA_002496385.1 Methanomassiliicoccales archaeon UBA147
GTTGTAATGAACACCCGACGCCCTGAAACCGCTCTCCCTGATGGCGCGGACCAGGTCGTCGGTCCTGAGGGGCCTGGTCATGGTGAGCTTGGCCAGATCGTCGATATGATAATGGAACGGCGGCCGGGGCAATTCGGATTTCAGGCCCTCCAGTATGCCGCGCGTCGCCTTGTCGAAGGAATCGTCGCAGTGCCCGAGCATGCGCTTCACCGTCGCCGGGTTCCACAGGCTGCCTGTCCACAACGGTCCCGCCCACCTCCCGGAACAGGGCTCGGAACCGGCGAGGAAATATCCCTCTGAATCGTCCCAACCGACATAACCCAGGTTGCCCAGGGATGCGTCCGCGGCCTTTGCGCCTTTCGTCTTGCGGAAGAACGCCCTGAAATAATGCCCGTGGTAATATGCCACCAGCGGTTCCAGGCCGTAATCGAAAACGGCCGCCCGCCGGACTGCGTTTCCCACAAGTATCCTGAGCCCGAACTCATGGCAGGAGCGTTCCTTCATGGGAGTTGCCAGATATCGGCGCTGGCACGTGTCGGTCTTCGTGCCGCAGAGCGGAGCGGTGTCTGTCGCGGTTATCGACAGCACACCGTTCCTGGATGTGCGGCGGACAGCCAGGTCGATGAATTTCACCGGGGAGCCGTAAGGGTCTATGTCAATCCAGTCGAACCCGCCGTCGCTCAGGAGCGCGTTGTACTCCAGGTTGCTGGCTTTCACGTTCTTCAGCTTGTTGACCGCGATGTTCCGCTTGATTGTAGAATAAGCATCCTGGCTCAGGTCATTGACCTGAACCTCAAGGTCCAGCCCGGATTCCTTGGCCAAGCGTATGCCCTTCGCCCCGGTTCCGCCAAGCGCGTCCAGGACGGACCAGCCGTCCCTTGCCGCGGCCATGCCGAAGAGCACGGTCATGTCGCGGTTCGTCCGCATCGCTGGATTGTAGAACACACTGGCCCTCGTGCCCGGCCCCTTCAGGTGGCCGGTCTGGGGCACTACGAGCGCGGTGCGCCCTTCGATAATCCTGCCGAACTTCACCGCTTTGGGCAACTCACAACACTTCCCCTCTCATCAGGTTCAGGATCTTGAAGGGGAGCAGGTTCCTGTTGACAGGGGTGACCTCAAGAATTCGCAGGTCGTCGCGCCTCCTGATGTCCTGGAGAAGCGGGTTCCTCGACTTCTTGTGCAAGGTCAATATCAGGGGCTTGTCGCAGTCCATGGCCTCGTTGACCGCTTCCACGAATCCGGGGCTCTCGACCTCCATCTTGCCGACCTCGTCGATGACAATGACATCCGCGGTCTTGATGGCGTTCTTGATGGCTTTGACACCGACAGCGTCCAGCGCCCGCATGTCCACGCCGTATTCCTCGACATGGATGGTGCTCTCGATGTTCTCGTGAGCGAACTTCCTTCTCTTCTTGGTGAGCCAATCCACGACGTAGAATCCGACCTTGCGGTTCCTGAAGAATATGGCCTCTGTTATCATGCCGCCGACGACTTTATCTTCCGCTTCCAGCATCTCGATGATCTTCAAAAGCAGCTGGGTCTTGCCCGAGTTGGGGAGGCCGGTAATACCTATCTTAGGCACCTCCGACGCTATCGCTTCTTCCGCCTCAGGCTCCGTCACATTGTCTGGCATCCCATTTACCGCTCCTATTGTTGCCAAGGTATATGCATTTCTGGTTTAAATACCCTCGGTTTAATATTAATGCGATAATTCAAAAAACCGATTATGGGCCGCTCATCTGCCTGGCTTCGATGGTCAGACATGCAACAGCCCCCGGTAAACTTCCGGCACGCAACAAACATCGGCAAATTAAGGACCGGCAGCCGCTAATCCGCCGTTGCATGCCGTACTCATACAATTAAAGCAAATGAATGATGTGGCATCCTCTGTAGAGGGTCTGGGGTCTTTGCTTGCAAAATGGGATAAAGGGGCTAGGGGCTTTGCATGGAAAATGGATTAAAGGGGCTAGGGTTTGCTGGCTGNNAAATGTTAACAACCCTAGACCCTAGTCCCCCAGATTCCAAATAATTCAGACATGCAACTGCCCCGGGTAAACTTCCGGCCCGCAATAAACATCGGCAAACTAAGAGCCGGTAGTTTACACACTTTTCTCCAGTATCAGATTGGCCAGGGTCCGCACGTCCTCAGCCTTTGTGCAGTTGAACACGGGATACTCGATGCCGTCCTTGATGTCATTGGCGATGATGCCGGTCACGGCGATCACATTCTCCTGCGAGCCTCTCACCTCGAAGGTCTCCGCCATGAATTCCGTTGACTTGGCCACAAGTATCCGGATGATGTGCGGGTCAGTGTCTTCAAGGCCTTCGCAGATGAGTATGCTGGTGTCCTCAGGGATCAGTCTCATGAACTCGGCCAGTCTGCCCTTTCGCGGCCGGTTCTCGATATAAGCAAGTTCGTTCTTTGACAGCGAGATGACGAAATCCGCCCCGGCCTGCTGGTGCCGGCAGGTGTCCTTCCCCTCCTTGTCAATCGTGAATTTCGAATGGACCATCGATTTCACGGTACCCACTTTCATTCTGCGTGTTTTGAACTCCTTGACCAAGGCCTCAACACAGGTGGTCTTCCCGGACTTCTTCAGACCGATGAGGGATACGATTATCACAATAGCACCATTCACAACAGAAGCAACAATGATATTGAAAACTTTGCTAAAAATTAATTTGTGACAGTTTTCAACTGCGCCTAATTTATAACAAAACAAAGAGGAAATTAGGCTGGTCTCGTAAAATTGCTGCTAAAATGATAATATATATTTACGAGAAACACCCAAGCTGGCAATTGTGTATCTTGATGCCCAGCCCGTCGATCTTGGCGCCCACTTCCTTGGGGTGCACGCCGTGCTTCTTGGCGATGCCTATTGCAGTGTGGCAGTCGATGCATCCGTCCTTGCTGCGTTTCAATATCTCGTCCTCGATGGCATCCATGCCGGACCAGATTTTCTCCCGGGACTTATAATTTTGGACTGTTCAGCCATGCGCAAATTTATATAGAGGCGCCGGGTTTAATGCTACATGGCACGTGCTTTATGGAGCGGCATCCTGGCAGCGCTCGTATTCTCATCCCTCTTTTCGGTTCAGGTCTCTGCCGCCTCTCTGACTGTCGAGGCCTCGCTTGACCATTCCGCTGTCCTTCCCGGTG
The DNA here is from genome assembly GCA_002496385.1 of Methanomassiliicoccales archaeon UBA147. Lineage (GTDB taxonomy): Archaea > Thermoplasmatota > Thermoplasmata > SG8-5 > SG8-5 > UBA147. The sequence goes on from DAJR01000038.1 coordinate 3,161, forward strand.
TCGAAATCATTGTCGACGGCGCAGTAAGGTACACTGACAAACCCCTTGAGCTGGTGAAGGATGCCCCCGTGCAAATCATTGTGGAAAACACGAATATCTCTGTCAACACCACTACCGATGATAAAGGTATCTTCAGGGCATCTTTCACCGCCCCCTCGGAGCCGGGGGAATACTCGGTTAACGTTTCAGCAGCCAAGGATGCCGATTCCGGCTTCATCATCCTGCCACTGTCCGTCGAAGCGCCGCCCGTACCCACGCCAGACATTTCCATCCGCGACGGCGACATCACCTTCTGGGCGGACGCATTTGTCACTGACAGCAAGGTCCTCGTGAACGCCACGGTCCGGAACATAGGCGAAGTGGACGCGAACGCCACGGTCAAGATATTCCTGGGCACGCCTTCCGACGGCAAGCTGCTTTCAACCGAGCGGCTCACATTCCCGGCCGGGGGCTACAATGTGTCAAGCGTGTTGTGGCCTGCATTGAGCGGCACCCATCTGTTCACGGCAGTGGCCGACCTTGTCGACCCGTCGGACAGTGATTTCACCAACAACCAGGCGAATGCCACTGTCGAGGTGCTAGACACAGCTCCCCCGACTATTTCCGAGCCTTTGATAATATCTCCCGGCGAACCGACGAATCTCGACACAGTGACTGTTATGGCCTCTGTGGAGGACGACCTCGGCCTTGCGGAGGACGACCCGGTCATTCTGGTATTTTCTCTTAACAATGCGACCGAGGAGACGGTCCCGATGGATGCCACCAAGGACGGTTTCACCGCGACGGCCGGCCCATTCCCCGGCGGCGCCTTTGTCCTTTTCAGGATTCGCGCCATCGACACCTCCAACAACATTGCAGAGACCCAGCTCTACAGGCTGGATGTCTACCATTCGGGCATTTTATTGACTGTCGAGAACGCCACCAGCAAGCCGGGGGTGGAGCTGCCCCTGACCTGCACCGTCCGTTACGAGGACGGGTCCTTTGTCCAAGGCCAGGAGGCTCTTCTCGTCCTTAACGGAATGGATTATTTCTCCATCACCGACCTTAAAGGCATTGCCGTGTTCAATGTCGCCGCGCCAACCAAGCCCGGGGATTATGATTTCTCGGTCTCCACAAATGATAAAAGGCTTGCTGCGAATGCCTCCGGAGTCCTGACCGTTGTTCCCATCTATCCCGACATCATGATGATCCAGGACGGAATTTCGTTCAGCTGGACGAATGCTTCCGATGTCCTGGTGACGGTCATTGTGTACAACCGGGGCGAGGCGCCAGGCAACGTGTCATTGCAGACATTTCTGGGGATTCCCTCCGGCGGCACGCTGCTGGACTCCTTCAACCTTACTATGGGCGTCGGTGAATTCTATTATCACTCGTTCCTCTGGCATCCCGAGCCGGGCCACCACTCCATAATTGCTCAGGCCGTCTGCCCGGGGGATTCCGAACCCTGGAACAACCTTGCCTCTGCCCAGGTCACCATTCCGGCCGCGGAAGCGGAAACCGATGAAGCCGCGGTTGCCAGTTCCTGGGACATGGGCGAAATACTCCTCTCTATTGGCCTGGGCATATTGCTTTCCGTCCTGGCCATAGCCTTCTTCACCAAATTCACGTCATGGAGGAAGGGCGATTGACCGGGATGCGGGTCGGGGCGGTCCCCCTGGTCGCTGTGTTGCTCGCCATCCTGCTGGCGTCAGGCAGTGCCACCGCATTCGAAACCTCCGAGATCACTGCAGCGGGCGATTCGGCCATCGACCGGTCGCCGAGCATTTCCGAGACTGGCGGTACGCTGATGACAGCATGGCTTGCATACGACGGCTCGGGTGCCGATATAATGTACAGGGTGCGCAGCCAGGGAACCTGGGGAGCTCCAGGGAAGCTTACCGACGGGGCAGGCAGTGAGAGGGATGTCGCGACCTGCAGCTCGAACGGCAGGATCTATGCTGCCTGGGCGACGGACAGCCCGCTATACACCGATGGGGCTGACTGGGACATCGCTCTGTCAATGTACACTCCGGGGGGTGGGTGGAGCAGCCCCGTGGAACTCTCCGCGCTGAACGACACTGCCAACGATTACGCGCCTTTCCTGCTGCCATACCAGGACGGGGTGGTCGTGCTGTGGCAGTCCATCGAAGGGTCGGCGGGGCACATCCAGCTGGTTTCTTACACGTCCTCCGCCTCAGTGCCTTTCGCAGTGACCGATACATGGAAGGAGATGAACCAGAACCCCACCGCAGCTTTCCTCGGGGATGCTCTGTGGGTCGCATGGTCCAGCAACGACCCCGCCCACACGGACGGCGGGGACCTTGACATTGTGGCCGCATCCTGCGACATCCAGGGCCGTTCCCTGAGCCAGATCACGCAGCTTTCCGACCCGGCGGACACCGAGGACGATCTTTACCCCAGCATGCTGGCTTTGAACGGCAAGCTTCACATTGCATGGCAGACCAAGGACAAGACCGCAGGCGCAGGCAGCGACGAGGATGTGGCATTGGCAGTCTATTCGGGCGGGTGGACCACCCATCCCCTCTCATCGTCACATGACACCGGCGACGACACATATCCACTGCTGTTCTCATCCGGGGATGACTTATGGATAGCCTGGCAGAGCTCGGACCCGGCCCTCACCGGCGATGCCGATTGGGACATAGTAGTGGCACCCGTCAACGGGACAGCGCTCGGGAATGCCATAGTTGTCTCGGAGGGGAAGGACCCCGCGGACCAGGGCGGAACCGCGGTGCGCGGGCATGGCGCCATCCGGGCTGAAGACGGCATTTTGGTCCTGTGGGAGACCACAAGCGCCACGCTTACCGACGGAACCGACCGCGACATCGTGATGGCCTCCCTGCCCCAGCCGGGCCAGGACAAGGTCGATGGCGGCGGCGGGCCGGACATCCCCATAATCCCTGTTTTCGTGATCGCAGGGTTCCTGGGCGGCGTTGCTATTTTCTTGGTTTTTAGGCGGACGCACGCAAAAAGAAAACGGTGAAGTAAATTCAAAGCGCCAAAAACAGGGCCGATTATGAAATCAGAAAAAATTTATTATACAATCGTTTTTACTGCACAGATGCCGAGAACGCTCAGGCCTTCAGGACTGAGATGAATCGGCATGAGAAGTAACGTGAGATATGCCGTTGCATGCCGTACTCATATAATCAAAGAAAATCGAAGCCTTCCANNAGAAACGCCAGTCCCTTTCGCTAACCATACTTGGTTAGCGTTAAAACGAGGCTATGCCTCGCCTGTTTAGGGGCTGATAGTTTACATTTTCGTAATGAATTAAAGGTAATCTATATATATGGACTTTCTCATTAACGGTCCATTTATATTTGGGTCCGGGAGTTAAAAATGTAAACCCGAGCCCACCTGCAAAACCGAGAGATGATGGAGGAAATAAGATGGCGAGAAAAAGCAGTGCAACGGTATTGTTTGTGTGCATGATTTTAGCGGTGAGCGTTCTTGCGACGGCAGGTCTGTCGATGGCTGACGGCGTGAACGTACAGGTGAGCCTGGGTGTGGAGAAAAGCGGCACCCTGACCGCAGCCGCGAAGACAGATAATTACTATTTCACCCTAGGAACGGGGTACACGAAACTGACCGTGCAGACTTACACGATAACCGGCACGAACGATTTCGACCTGTACATTAAAAGAGGCGCATACCCGACCACCAGCAGCTACGATGCCCGGGCCTACACCTCCTCATCAACCGAGACCATCAGCATCACCAGCCCGGCGTCCGGCACATACTATGCCATGGTCTATTGCTACAGCGGAAGCGGCACCTACAAGTTCAAAGCCACGGGCGAGGGCGGCACCTCGGAGCAATCCATAACGCTCGACGGCGCCGGAGTGTCCAGCAGCGTCAGCGCGACCGGGGACAAGAAATATTTCTCTGTCGCAGTCCCGTCAGGCAAGACCGCGCTCAGGGTGGAAACATATGAACCCAGCGCAGGATTCGACCTCGACCTGTATCTCCAGATCGGCGCCCAGCCCACGACGAGCAGCTATCTCGGCAGGGGCTACACCTCTTCATCAGCGGAGGTCATAACCATCACCAACCCCTCTGCAGGCACTTATTACATAATGGCCTATTCCTACAGCGGAAGCGGCAGCTTCAAGGTCAAGGCAACCAGCACCGGCACGGCTGACACCACACCCCCGACCATCTCCGGGATGACAGCCGCGTCCATAACCACGAGCGGTGCGACAGTAACATGGACGACCAACGAGGCCAGCACCTCCGTTGTCGAGTACGGCCTTACCACCTCCTACGGCTCCACCGCGACCGGCTCCAGCAGCGTAACCAGCCACAGCGTCGCCCTGACCGGACTTTCAGCGAACACCAAATACTATTACCGGGTGAAGTCAGCCGATGCGGCCGGGAACTTGGCAACCAGCACCGGAAGCAGCTTCACCACCCTCAGCGCGGCAGATACAACGCCCCCAACCATCTCCGGGGTCAGCGCCTCTTCCATAACCTCCACAGGCGCAACGGTCACCTGGACAACCAATGAGGCCAGCAGCTCTGTTGTCGAGTACGGTACGACAACATCGTACGGTTCCACCGCGACCGGGTCCAGCGGCGTCACGAGCCACAGCGTCGCCCTGAGCGGGCTGACAGCCAGCAAGCTTTACTATTACAGAGTGAAATCGGCCGATGCGGCAGGCAACACCGCGACAAGCGCTGGCAGCAGCTTCACGACTCTCGCAGGCGCGACCGGCACGGTCGCAATCACCCTGGACGGCGCAGGCGCCGGCAGCAGTGTGAGCGCAACTGCGGACAAGAAATATTTCTCGGTGGTAGTCCCCTCGGGCAAGGCCACCCTCAAGGTGGAGACCTACAACCCAAGCGCGGGATTCGACCTCGACCTTTACGTGAAACTCGGAGCGCTGCCGACGACCAGCAGCTATGACGGAAGGGGTTACACATCCTCCTCCAGCGAGGTCATCACAATAACCAATCCCGCTGCCGGCACGTTCTACATAATGGCATATTCATACAGCGGGAGCGGCACTTTCTCGGTCAACGCAACCAGCACGACCACCACGACCGACACCACGCCCCCGACGATTTCCAGCGTGGCAGTTTCATCGATAACCGAAACCGGCGCCACAGTGACCTGGACGACCAACGAGGCCTCCACAAGCGTGGTAGAGTATGGCACGACGACATCCTATGGCACGACCAAAACCGGGACCAGCGGCGTCACAAGCCACAGCGTTGCCCTGACCGGGCTCGCAGCAAGCACGGTCTACTACTACCGGGTGAAGTCCGCAGATACGGCGGGGAACACTGCCACCAGCACGGGCAGCAGCTTCACGACCACGGGTTCCGCTTCAACAACAGTGCTGGCGCTTGACGGTGCGGGAATAGCCAGCAGCGTGAGCGCCACGGCCGACAAGAAATACTTCACAGTTGTTGTGCCGACCGGAAAGGCGACCCTAACCGTGGAGACTTATAACACAGGCACCGGCTATGACATCGACCTGTACGTCAAACTGGGCTCCCAACCGACCACCAGCGTCTATGATGCAAGGGGTTACACATCCTCCTCCAACGAGGTAGCCACAATCAACAGCCCGGCCGCCGGAACGTTCCATATAATGGTACTTTCCTACAGCGGCGCCGGAGCGTTCTCGGTCAAGGCAACCAGCACCACCAGCACCGGCGGGGGCGACGGCACCAAGTTGGCCCTCTGCATCGGGATATCCGATTACAAGACCATAAACGACCTCACCTATGCGGATGACGATGCCCAGGCGTGGAGCACCTACCTCCGGGGCAAGGGATACACTGTCACGACCCTCATCAACAGCCAGGCGTCCGAATCTGCCATCTACAGCGCTGTGAGCACCCTTGTGACCAGTGCAGTTGCGGGCACAAAAGTTGTGATCACCTTCAGCGGCCACGGCGGTTTCCAATCGGAAGGCGGATACTCCACAAGCGCAGGCACCACCTATGGCGGCCAGAAGGACAGCCACCCGTCACTGATGTTCGCATGGGACGCGAGCGGGTACGGGGCCGGATGTCTGCTTGACAATGTGTTCTCATACAATCTGAGGAACCTGAACTCCGGCGCCGAGCTGTTCGTCTTCATGGACGAGTGCAGGAGCGGCGGCATGGACGAGGTCGCCTACCATTACACCGGCAGCGGATACGACACGGCCAACAAGATATACGTCGCGCAGGGCTGCGCATGGAACGAATACACCTACGATGCGAGCCAGTACAGCATGGGTGCCTGGACCTATTGGTTCTGCAAATGGGCCATCCAGAGCCAGGGCGCCACAACGATGGAATCCGCGTTCTCCCTTGCCGCGCCGAAATACACCGGCGACTACAGCGATTCCCACCCCGAGGCCGTCGACAATTTCCCAGGCTCATACACACTGTAACGGTGGATCCAGGATGAGACAAACAATCGCGGCCGCGGTGGCCAGTTCACTCGTGGCCATAGCCCTGCTTTCATTGTGCGCGTATCCGGCTGCGTCAGCATTACTTAGGTCTCCCACATGCGAACCCGCTCCTTTGGACATGGGCGAGGGGGCCGTCCCCAAGACCGCCTCAAATAATGCGCCCGCACAGCCAATTTCGCCAGTTTCAGGAATGCGCTCTCCGGCAGTTCCGGGCATGGCCGCGCCCCTTCCCGCGCCCAACCGGGGAACCGGGTTCGGCACTCGCCAGTCCCGCGCTCCCGGGGGTTCCTACATATTCTACGACGATTTCGAGACAGGCACCGACGGATGGACGATCGCCGACCTGAACTCCGCCTCAGGGTATGATTATTGGGCTGCCACGACGGACAGACCGTGTTACGATGCTCACAGCCTTTATTGCGCCGGCGTCGGCGGGATAACCAGCCAGCAACATACAATTTTCTACGACACAGCGGAATTCCCGATAGGATATCTCTGGGCCACAGGGGATGCTGACTCGGCTGACATTTCAGCCTCATGGGCCAGAAGCAGCAATAAAACGTATTCCGGCAGCTACAGCTACCATGTGGCCGGAACCAGTCCCGGGACCGGAACGAACACACTGTTCGCGGATGCATTGGAATCCGGCGTCGGGGGATGGACGCACGGTGTTGTCACAGGCACCGCCGACAGCTGGGCCCTCGGCACCCCCACAGTGGGGCCTGCGCCTCGTTCCGGCACGAACTGCTGGGGAACAAATCTCGCTGGCAACTATGCCAATAGCGAGGACTCATTCCTAAAGCTGCCTGTCCTGGATGCCAGGGGATACACCACCCTTTCCCTCAATCATTACCAATACACAGATTTTGAAGGAACCTCAAACAACTGGGACGGCGGGATAATCGAGAACAGGACCGGTGGCGGTTGGTATCATGTGAACACTCCGTCCACCAATCCCTCGCCTTACTATGACGCCACCCTGAGCACCAACTACGATAACCCGCTTCGCGGGTACGCGGCATATTGCTATGACAATCTGGCCTGGAGGTCCATAACCTCCAACCTGAATCCCTGCGCGGGGAAGAACAATGTGGAAGCCAGGTTCGCCCTGGGAACGGACACTTCGGGAGGCGCACCGGGCTGGTACATCGACGACGTGAGGGTGACCGGAACGGGCCCGCAGTACCGAAGCTCCATGAGCTCGTACATGATAACGACCCTGGACCTCACCGCTCAAACAGGCTGCTCCCTGGCATTCCAGCAATGGCTTGCTTTAGAGGATTATTACGACCTGGCCTATGTGAAAGTGTCCACGACCCCCCCGACAACGGTGGACGGACCGGAATGGACCACCTTGGCCACATACGGTAACAGCGCCAACGCAAGCGCGCGGGACAGCGGCTACGACCCGAATGACTATGACCCGAACGCCTGCAAGTGGGAAGCCAAGACACTGTCCCTGGCAGCCTACGACGGCTATGATGAGATATACCTCATGTTCCTTTTACAAAGCGACAATACCGTCGCCAGGGAGGGCTGGTATCTCGACGAGATAAAGGTCACGGGCAATGGCAAATCCTACGATAACTACATGAATTCCCATGCCGATGTGACAATCAACCTTGATGGGTATGACAACGCTTACCTCAGCTTCGTCTACTGGATGGATGCCGAGGACCAGTATGATGTGTTCAATGTATCTGTGAAGCGCTCCACCGACACAGCATGGACCCCCATTCTGTCCCTCAACTACGGGAGCGATGAATGGCAGTACGACTCCCTGGACCCGGACCTGATGACGCGCTGGTGGTGGAACACCGGACACATCTCGCTGGACGCCTTCTGCGGCGCGTCATCCGTGACTGTACGTTTTTGGTTCTACAGCAACAGCGCCGGAACCAGGGAAGGTATCTACATTGACGAGGTCGAAATAGCTTCGATATTCTTCTTCGACGACATGGAATCGGGAGCCGGGGAATGGGAGAGCTCCAGCTCGGCGCAGCCGAACTGGCATCTTGTGGACAACGACTATTACTCCTATGACACCAGCTGGTGGTGCGGCAGCGACGCCACAGGCCTCTACGGGGACTCCATGGACGAATACCTCGTTCATCCCTTCGACCTCAGGACCGCCGAGACTGCGACACTACGCTTCCTGATGACCGGGCACACATACACCAACGATTATTTGTTCATCGGCATCTCCATGGACGGCGGCGAGGACTGGTATTACTACGGTCTCCCTTCCGGCAACTATGCAGGTTGGTGGCAGTGGGATATCGACCTCACCCAGTTCCTTCACAGGGAGTGCCGGGTGGCATTCAATCTCTACACCAACAAGACCCAGAATTCCATCGGCTACTGGGTGGACGATGTCACGGTCTACGGGACCAGGGACAGGACCGCCCCCGGCCAGGTAACCGGCCTGGATGTCGAGCCCGGCGTCGAGGGCGAAAGCCTGGCCCTGGGCTGGAACGCCAATCCCGAGATAGATCTTTGTGAGTACAATGTGTACCGTTCTCTGATATCTGGCGGCCCCTATCAGTTCGTGGCCAATGCAATCACCAATTCATACCTGGACACCGGCCTTGCCCGGGACACGACCTATTACTATGTCGTCTCGGCCGCAGATTTCGCGGGCAACGAAGGCCCCGATTCTGCGGAATCCTCTGGCATTACAGCGGACACCCTGCCCCCTGCGCCGATACAGGACGTCCTGGCCGAGGACCTCCTGCTCGGAGGGATGGTGAACGTGTCCTGGCTGCCCAGCAACGAAAATGACCTGGCAGGATACAAATTGTATTACAGCACCTCGGATTTCAATGACACATCCTTGGCCACATATTACCCGCTCTCTCCCATTGACGATTCAGGCGCAACTCACCATGAGATGTACGGCCTGGAGAACAACATCCTTTATCATTTCGCGGTCACGGCCATTGACAAGAGCGGCAACGAGAACAGCACGATTGTCAAAACCGCCATTGCCACACCGACCGACCAGACCCCGCCGTCCATTTCCATAGAATCTCCCGACGATTTATCCACCATCAGCGGTACCATCAACATCACCGTGGCAGCCGGAGATTCCAGCGGGATGACCGGTGTGAGGATTTACTTCAACAAAGGGACTCCCTTCAACGCCACATATAACCATTTTCTGAGAAAATGGATTTACGTCTGGGACACGACAACCTTCCCCGATGGCCCTGTCACCATTGACGCGGAGGCGTCGGACATTTACGGCAACACGGCCACGGATACGGTCACAGTTACAAAAGAAACCATTGAAGAGCCGTATGACATCAATCTGGCCGGCCACCTCCCAGGCACCTGGGCGTTCGTGTCCTTCCCCTACGCTATCAGCGGCAGCATCACAGCCATCCTGAATGATGCAACCCACGGGGACGGCGGTACCATATGGACCGTCGCAAAGTGGTACGACCCGCAGGACGCCGCAGACCACTGGAAGACCTACAGGACCGGCGGGACCGCCAATGACCTGGCAACGATAGACAGCGCCATGGGTGTCTGGTTGTTCATCACGGCCAACGGAGAAGACCAGAAACTCACGACCGGCGCCATGGGCTATTATCCCTCTACCGCGGTGAACATCCAGCTGTATGCAGGATGGAACATGGTGGGCTATCCTTCGGCAACCCCGAGCCTCGCATCTGCAACATTGCCGGCCCAGGCGGACAAGATATCTGTCTGGCAGTCCGGAGCGCCTTACATTGTGGATTCCCCACTTGGTTCTGTCACCATGTCGGAAGGCAATGCCTACTGGGTACACGCGACCGCGGACTGCACATGGGCTATCTCTTCCTTCCGGCCCCCGAGCGAACCAGAAATGGAACTGCCTTCTTCCGGGACAAAGGGCGATTGCGAACCGATCATCACGGACCGCCCAGGCTCCATTTCCACATCCGAACATTCGGTCGACCCGCCACCCGTCCTGAATGAGCCATCGCATACGGCGGCAACCTCTGGGTTGCAACTCGTCCCTCTGCTCATCGGAATGCTGTGTATTATTATCAGAAAGCTCAGAAAGTAGATTACCGGCCATTGAAAGGGTTTGTTTATATTTGTTATTCCGGGGTCTGGGGTCTAGGGTCTGGGGTCTAGGGTCTAGGGTTGTTAACATATGTTTTGTGCTGGCTGTTCACGACAGCCAGCAAACCCTAGCCCCTTTATCCCATTTTGCAAACAAAGACCCTTTAATCCATTTTGTAAGTAAAGCCCTAGCCCCTCTAGCAGTAAAATACACGGAGGCGCAACCCATTTAATAGATGATGATTATCCAAGCCGGCAATTATCGGCTCATCTAAGGGGGAGCACACAGTGCCAGAATCAGCCAGCGCGCCATTGCAGGACAAATGGGAGGAATTCCTGGGCAGATACGGCTATGACCAGAAAATAGCCAGCATAGCCAGCATATACCCGGAGCAGCGCAGCCTCGATGTGAAGTACGAGGACATCGAGCACTTCGACGAGGTCTTCGCGGACGAGCTCCTAAAGAATCCCGCAAGAGCCCTGAAGGCTGGGGAATCCGCCATCTCCTCCATCGCCAGAATGGCGCAGACCATGGACGAGAGCGCCATCATCCATCTCCGCATCAAGGAGCTGCCCAAGGACGAGAGGGGCGGCATCCACCTCGGCATCCGCGACCTCAGGTCAAAGAACATGGGCCAGTTCATATCCGTCGAGGGCCTTGTCAGGAAATCCAACGAGGTGAGACCCAAGGTCCTCAATGCGGCATTCAAATGCCTCAGGTGCGGCCACATCACCACCATCCCCCAGGAGGAAGCGAACATGCGCGAGCCCCTGGAATGCGAGAAGACCGAGGACGGCGGAGGCGGGTGCGGAAGGGTGGCGGGCTCCACCAGGTTCAAGTTCGTCAAGGAGATGTCCACATTCATTGACACCGAGAAGATCGAGATCCAGGAACGGCCGGAAGGCCTCAAGGGCGGCGCCCAGCCCCAATCCCTAACCGCCTACCTGGAGGACGACATCACGGGCCAGATTTTCCCCGGCGCCAGGGTCATACTCAACGGCGTCCTCGACAGCAGGATGAGGCTGAAGGGCTCCACCGGCCAGACGACGTTCGACATATTCCTGAACGTCAACAGCATGGAATTCATGGAGGCCGACGCGTACGACATCGAGATAAGCGACGAGGAGCAGGCGAAGATCGACGAACTGGCTGCCGACCCCCAGATCATGGAGATAATCAAGGATTCCATTTCCCCGTCCATATTCGGCCTCGAGTTCGAGAAGGAGGCGCTCGCCCTCCAGCTGTTCGGCGGCATTGCGAAGGAGATGCCGGACGGGACAAAGATAAGGGGAGACATCCACATCCTGCTCGTCGGCGATCCGGGCACGGCCAAGTCCCAGCTTCTCAGGTACATGTCAGATATCACGCCCAGGGGCATCTACGCCTCGGGAAAATCCGCGACCGGCGCGGGCCTGACGGCTGCTGCGGTCAAGGACGATTTCGGCGAGGGGCGCTGGACCCTGGAAGCGGGGGCGCTGGTGCTTGCAGACATGGGGCTTGCCTGCGTCGATGAGCTGGACAAGATGTCCAACCAGGATCGGAGCAGCATGCACGAGGCGATGGAGCAACAGACAATATCCGTCAACAAGGCAGGCATCAACGCCACACTCCAGTCCCGGTGCTCGATACTGGGCGCGGCCAACCCGAAGTACGGCCGGTTCAGCCAGAACGAGTACATAGCCGACCAGATAAACCTCCCCCCGACCCTGCTCTCCAGGTTCGACCTTATCTTCCCGTTATACGACGAACCGAAGCCCCAGGAGGACGCGAACATCGCGGACCACATCCTAAACTCGCACCTGGTCGGGGAGATGAGGGAGCGGTTCGAGAACTCCAGCGACACGGACGAGGGCTTCGACCAGGCGAACTTCGAGAAGCTTGACAATTCCAGGAAGCCCGCCATCGAACCCGAGCTGCTCAGGAAGTACGTTTTCGTCGCGAAGAAGCGCAAGTTCCCGATACTCACCCAGGAAGCCATCGCCCGGCTGAAGGCCTACTACCTCGAGGTGAGGAGCATGAGCAAGAGCGGCGAGAACAAGACGGTCCCGATTACCGCCAGGCAGCTCGAGGGTTTCGTCCGCGTCGCGGAAGCGAGCGCCCGCGCCCGAATGGCGGACGAGGTGAACATCGACGATGCGGAGCGCGCCATCAGGATAGTGAGGGAGTACCTGAGCCGTGTCATAGGCCGCGGCGGGAGCGAGCTGGAATGGGACGCGGACACCCTGTACACTGGAGTTCCCCAGAGCCAGCAACACAGGCGGCTCAGCGTCAACAAGATAATGAAGAACCTGCTCCGCGAGGACAGCCAGGGATTCACGCTCGACCAAGTGGTCGCCGAAGCGGAAGCCCTCAACATACCCGAGGACAAGGTGAAGGCCATATGGGAGAGCATGCGGAAGAACGGCGAGATATTCGAGATCGGCAAGAAGGAAGGCCGCCCCATTTTCAAGATGGTGCATGAGCTATGATAGTCGCGGTGTTCCACAAGAACGGCAGCGAGCGCATCCTCGCGGCATGCGATTCGGAACTTGCAGGCAAACGTTTCGAGGACGCGGACTTGGTCCTGGACCTCGGCACACAGTTCTTCAAGGGCAGCAAGGTCTCCGAGGAGGAATTCAGGGGAATGCTGGCGCAGGCCACATCCGCCAACATTGTCGGACGCAATGCCGTGAGGATCGCTGTTGAAACCCGATGCATCCACGAGGAAGCGGTGGGCGAGATTTGCGGCATACCCTTCGCGATGTTCTTCTGCATGGGGTGATGCATTGTTCTGCGTCGAATGCGGCTCGGAGGAAAGGCTGTACGGCCACCTGTGCAAGAAATGCCTCCTTTCCAAGGACCTTGTACGTCCGCCGGAACATATCACCGTCCAGGTCTGCCAGGGCTGCGGCCGCGTGCTCGAGGGCGCCGCTTGGAAGATGGTGCTCCCGGACAGCGTGGCGGCCAGCCAGCTTGAGGCCGGGACGCGCAAGCATGACCAGGTGAGTTCGGTCAGGTGGCAGGTGCCATATATCCCCCCGGAAAAGGGAGAGCATAAAGTCCTCTGCACAGCGACTGCTACCATAGAAGGCGACGAGCTGGCCCTTGACCATGAGGTCGCGATACGCGTGCGTTTCGGAAGCTGCCCCTCCTGCTCCAGGCAGGCAGGCGATTATTACGAAGCAATACTCCAGCTGAGGATGGAGGGCCTCTCCGCGCGCGATGCCGAGGTCGAGCTCGCCGAGGAGCACGCCATGGTCCTGAGGATGGTCGACGAGTTCGCCGAGACCGACGAGAAGGCTTTCCTGTCCAAGGAGTCCGCGGTCCAGGGGGGCATCGACTATTACATGGGCTCGATGGCAATGGCAAGGTCCATCGCGACCAAGCTGCGGTCATACACCGGGGCCAGCCTGAATGAGTCCCCCTCGATAGTCGGGCAGAAGGACGGCGTCGACGTCTACAGGAACAGCATACTTGTTAAACTCCCTGTCCACAGGGAGGGCGATGTGGTGGCTTTCGGCAAGAAGCTCCATGTGGTCGAGGCCTCGGACTCCAAGATGCTCACCCTGAAGAGCGCAATCAACGGCCAGATAATACGCGTCAGGGCTGATGACGGCAAGCTCAGGCAGGTTGCGAGGTACAGGGACCTGCGGGAGGCGGTTGTGGTCACCTATGACGGCACCACCGTCCAGGTGCTTGACCCCGACAGCATGGTATCCGTGACCCTTCACAGGCCCCCCTACCTGAAAAGGCTGGGCGAGACAGTGTCCGTTGTGAGGTACGACGACATGCTATACATCGTGTGAAATCCCTTTTTTCGGTAACTATTTAAACATCGGCTGCTTTTATCCATTGGGCGGGGCGAGAACCGCCAAATTGGAGGGTTGACATGGGAGATGAACACGTTAAAACATACATTGATGGTTTCGATGACAAGATGCAGGGCGGCATACCCGCGGGAAGCGTCGTGCTCCTGGTCGGGCAGCCCGGCACCATGAAATCCTCGGTGGCCTACAATATCCTTTTCAACAATGCCAAGGAGAACGGCTCCAGGGGGCTCTACGTCACACTGGAGCAGAGCTCGAAGAGCCTCGCAAGGCACATGGCAAGCCTCGGGATGGACCCCAAGGAGGCCGCCGATAAGCTGGAGGTCATCGACATCGGGCTTATCCGCAAGAAGCTCACCCAGTTAGCGGATCAGAGCTGGGTCCAGGTATTCAAGATGTACACCAAGAACCTGAAGGAGACCAACGATTACAAGCTGCTCGTGATAGACTCCCTGCCGGTCCTCAATGTCCTGGCAAAGTTCGAGAATCCCCGCGAGGAGCTCTTCCACCTGTTCGAATGGCTGAGGGACCTGGACGTGACCACAATGCTCATCACCGAGATGACGCCTGACACTGCCAATTTCGCCAGCCACGGCGAGGACTTCCTGGCAGACGGGATAATCTATCTGAGGATGGCCGAGATAGGCGACATCAGCGTCCAGCGCCAGATCAGATGCGTCAAGATGAGGGCGGTGAACCACAACGGGGACTACCACTCGCTGCTGTTCGACAAGGGGCGCTTCAAGGCCACGAAATCGATCGCCCAGACGAGGTGAAGCATGATAGACAGAAAGCTGAAAGTCAAGATTTGCATGGTCGGGGATTCGGCAGTCGGGAAGACCAGCCTGATCAAGAAATTCGTGCTGGACCTTTTCGACGACACCTACATAACGACCATCGGCACCAAGATAACCAAGAGGACGGTGAACATCCTCGACGAGAAGACCACCATGGACATGATGATCTGGGATATCATGGGCCAGACCAGCTTTCGCTCCCTGCTCCAGGACGCATACTTCTATGGCACCCACGGTGTGCTGGCCGTGGTCGATTCCACGCGGCCGGAGACCCTCGAGAACATCCACGAATGGGTGGACTCCATAAGGCATGTCGTCGGCGAAGTTCCCATGATTTTCGTGGCCAACAAGTGCGACCTCGAACACACCGTCACCGCAGAGATGATGGAGAAGGAGCTCGACAGGTACGGGACCAAGTTCATGTTCGTCAGCGCCAAGACCGGCGAGAACGTTTCCGACGCGTTCACACAGCTGGGCGAAGCCGTCATAGACAAGTATTTTCCGGAAATGAAATCCTGAGGTGACAGATATGGCAGGCAAGATGGTCAAGAAGGTCTGCCTGCTCGGCGATTCCTCCGTGGGCAAGACATCCCTCATCAGGAAGTATGTTTACAACACCTTCGACGATTCATACATAGCCACCATCGGCACCAAGACGGTCAAGAAGGAGCTCAAAGTCGAATACTTCGGGAAGGAGCTCGAGCTGGTGCTCATGATATGGGACATCCTGGGCCAGAAGGAGTACCGCCGGATACAGTCCATGAGCTTCCAGGGAACCAGCGGCGGCCTGGTCGTATGCGACATCACCCGCAGGGAGACGCTTGACAGCCTCAGGGACTACTGGGTGCCCGAGCTCACCAAGATCGCCGGAAAAATTCCCCTGGTGTTCATGGCCAACAAGTGCGACCTGGTCGGAAAGGAGGAGTTCGACGGTTCCGAGCTCGGCAAGCTGGCCGAGGAGAACGGCGCCAGTTACCTGCTCACGAGTGCCAAGACCGGGCAGAACGTCGAGAACGCGTTCCTTGCCCTGGGAAAGGCGCTGGTCAGCGGAAAGGGCGAGGCAGAGGTCTCGCTGAAGGTCGAGGACTCAAAGATGAGCCCGGCCGAGGTGCTGGACAACATATTCTCCCATTTCGTGGAGCATTACGGCCAGGAGACCGATTTCGCAATGGCCGTGATACGCAAGCAGTGCGTGGACATAGGGCTGGACATACATGCTCCCACCAAGGGCGCGGTGGCCAAACTGATAGACAGGCTGGCCGAAGTCGAGAAAGAGGTGCTTTCCCCGGGGCAGATTGGCAAGAACAAAATCGAAAGGCGGAACTTTTTACTTAGGATGTGAATCTGCGATTCCCAGGCACGATAATATTTCTGCAGAACGTTCCAGGTATGGGTCCGGTTTACCGAGCCCGCTCTCCCTCAAGAACAGCCCATATCTTTCCAGCGATATAGCCAGCTCCAGCGGCCTCCTCTCCCCTTCAAGGATGTCCACGCTTTCCTTGAGATACTTCTCCGCCACGAAATCCTCACCCTCCGAGGCGGATACTGTTCCGACTGTGCGGTATACACGGCCAAGAAGCTCACCGCTGCCAATCTCCCTGGCTCCAATTAGCGCTTGTTTTAAAAATTTCTTTGCCTCGACATACTCTTTTCCGTCGACCGCGGCATCGGCCAGGTGCAGACGGCTGTTCACCTCCTGCTCCCTGTCCTCTTTTTGGATGGCAAGTTCGAGCGCGGCGGCAGCTTGCTTCTGCGCCCCGGTCAAATCTCCGCCCCGGTTCAATCCCTTGGAAATGTCGTTCAGCGAGGAAGCCATTCCGTTTTTATCACCCAGTTTGGTCCTAAGTTCCAGGGCTTTCTGATAATGCTCTCTCCAACCCGGTTGGTCTCTGTAAAGTGCCAGGTGGCCGAGCGTGCTCCTTGCGGCTGCCGTTATCATGTCCTTGCCCACCATCTCGGAGATTTCCAGGGCCTTGATGCAACACTCGGCCGCCCTGTCCCAATTCCCAATGGAGAAATGAATCGAGCCCAGATTGGAGAACGTGAGCATGACATTGAGGCTCTTCATGGCCTCGGCCTTTCCCGCGGCCGTCTCCCAGAGTTCGATGGCCCTGTCCACATTGCCCGACTTGAATTCTATGATTGCCAGGTTGTTGCACAGAATCACGGCCATCTGCTCGTCCACGTCCTTCAGGCCTTCCAGGCTCAGTTCGTAATGCAGTTTTGCTTCGGGGAACGAGCCCAAAGTCATGTGGAGGTTGCCCATGGTGTTGTGTATCCTAGCCTCCATCTCCCTGTCCCCGATTTTTATTGCCTCCCCCATGGCCTTGCCCACCTTTTCCCTCGCTTCCTCTGTCTCCCTCTTTCTCAGATGTATGGTCGCCAGTTCGTCAAGTATCCTCGCCCTGACTACGTGCGACCCCCTGCCCAGCTTCCCTAGGCCTTCGCCGAAGATCTCCCTTGCTCTGTCGAACTCGCCCTTCTCTAGATGCACCCTCCCAATCTTGGCCAGCGCATCTGCGATTTTTTCCCGAGCGCCAAGTTCTGTGAATATCGCGATGGCCTTTCCGTATTCCCCCAAGGCTTTGTCCCACTCCCCTCTCAACTTCGCAGCGTAGCCCTTGAGCAGCAGGACCTCGGCGCGTTGATTCTCGTCAAGGTTCTCCCTGTCCAGCAACCCGATTATTTCCTCCAGTTCTCTCCTCAGGCCCTTGTTGATTATCTTCAAACCGGTTGCGACGACAGACCTGGCGCATTCATTACCCGCGCCCGCGGCGAGCAGATGGCGTTGCGCCTCCAGCCAGGATTCCGTGTCCCGGCTTTCCCCGAGCTTTCTGGCAGCCCTCAGATGCATGGCCCTGCCCTCGGACTCTGGCATGGTAGAAAGGAAAAATTTCTTCAGGAGTACATGCGTGTCGAATGCCCCACCCCCCAGTTCCCTGAGAAGACCCCTTTCGGCAAGATTCACGGTCACTTGGTAGTCCACATTGCCGGTCGCAGCCAGCAGTTCAAGCTTCACGGATGCGTGAAAAAGGGAAACAGCCCACATAGCTCTCTTTTCGTCTTCAGGCATGACTGCAAATTCAGCGTCGAGAAATTCCTCCAGACTCGAATGTGGCTTGTTTCCTACCAGTTTCAGGAATATTGGGTTTGAGGTCGCTACCTCTAAGGCGTCACACATGCTGCCAGCGCCCCTAGCCTCCATCGCCTTCCTGACGCTTTCCCTGTCTAGGGGGGCGAGGCTGACTTTGAGGAGCCCTTTAGTTTTATGGATTCTTCCCTCCGAGACGAGCAGCAGTCCGAGCCCCTCCACCCTGCTGGCAGCGAGCATTTCGATGAACCGTATCAATTCAGCATCGGCATTCTGCAGATCATCTACGACTATTAACGCGGGTTTCATCGTCCCGGCCAGGATATCAATGATTTCCCTGTCTCCTATGGCCGAAGCCGCGCTGAGGCGGTACCCGAGCAACCCGGCGCCACTCCTGTTGAGGAATCCTGACAATTCCCTCAGAAACCTGTTCAGCGAAACCCCCGCTGGAACATCGAACCACATTACAGCCTTGCTTTTCGAGACATCAAGAGCGATGTTGCTGGCCAGATAGGTCTTTCCAAGGCCATTTGCACCTGTCAGGAGCACAGATTTCCCAGTTCCCAGTGCCTTTTTTATCTCTCGGACTTCTTTTTCCCTGCCCACAAACCCGGGAGCCCCAGGTATGTCATAGGTTGCGGTTTCAGCAATCCTCAGTTTCTCTCTCAGGCTGCTGATCATCCCCATACCCTTCTCGCTCAGGAAATACACCTTTTTTCTCCTTGGCGAGCCTTTTACCCGGCCCCTCGTCTCTTCCACGAGATCCACGCCCTTCAATCGCGAAAGGGCCCGGGGCACGTGATTCCGGGCAATGCCCACAGCCCTCGCTATCCCCTCCTGGGTCACGGATTCCGGGTTCAGGTAATGATTCCTGAAACCGTTGTATTTGCTCAGGTGCAGCACAATCCTTTCCTGCACCGTGAAGTCATCATTCTCTTTGAACACGGAAAGAAATATGTTTTTCTATTATTTAAACTTTATTCTCTAATGCACCCATTATTTAAAATTAAATTTTTATATTTCTTTGGTGCATTAATAAGAAAGGTTTATATTCAAATACCGGGCTATCTTCACGTAGGAGGCAGAAAATGTTATCAACGGAGAAAGCCTATAGGGTACCGAGGGAAATGCGGAGGAAAGAACTTACATTGGTTATCGGGATTGCGATGGTCTTATCGACAATTACCGGCCTGGCAGTTACGGGCAGCAACCCGGGGGACGGCATGTCACCGATGTTCGTTCCGCACTCGCCGATATCCATCAACTCGGACTCGGAGTTCGCCAGCATGGCTCTGGCCGAGGGGTGGGCTGGAAATGGGGTCGAGGCGGACCCGTACATAATCGAGAATTACGATATCAACGGGACTGGGTCATTGAATTGCATATACATCGGCTATACAACCTATTATTTCGAAATACGGAATTGCTTCCTGCACGATTCCGACAATCGTGGATTGGCGTTGGATTCAGTCTGCGGAAGCACTGTCTGCGGGAATATGCTGCTCGAAAATAACGGCTCTGGGATGGCTATCTTTTCCTGTGGGGACATCACCCTCGCCAATAACACCGCATCGAACAATAAGGTCGGCATCGTCATTGCTACATCTAACAACAATACGATAGTCAATAACCAGGCGACATCGAATCTCGACTCGGGTATCTACATGTATACCTCCGCCAACAATACAGTCAATGAAAACCAGGTATCCCTCTCCGGGGATGACGGGATATACCTCGTCTACTCGGATGGAAACCTGATTACCGGCAACGTTCTATCGAGCAACCACAACGGGATCAAGACTCTTGAATCCGATTATAATAAGATATACCACAACAATTTCATGGACAATGCGTTCCAGGCCTCCAATGATTATTTCAATTCCTGGGACAACGGATACCCGTCCGGAGGCAATTACTGGAGCGATTATTCAGGCTCCGACGCCAACTGGGACGGCATCGGTGATGTCCCTTACTCATTCTTCGGTGGTCAGGATGCATACCCGCTGATGGAGCCGGTCGTGAATGGCAGGGTCCAACGCCCTCCGATACGGATAAACTCGAACGCGGGCTTTGACGCGGCACATGGCGTGAGCGGCGGGAGCGGGACCGAGTCTGCTCCTTACATAATCGAGAATTACGATATAGATGGAACCGGATTTGGCAATTGCATATTCATCGGAAACACCACATATCACTTTATTGTGAGAAATTGCAGTTTACATAATGCATCGGGAACAATGACGCAATATTTTCAAAATTCCGGGATAACTTTGAATCGCGCAGACAACGGAAAAATCATGAACAACATTCTCTCATTCAACGAGGGCTATGGATTACAGCTTTACGTATCGGGCAATATCCACATCTTGAACAATACTGCAAGCAATAGTTTGCTAACCGGCTTTGATATATCTGGTTCGGACAATGTCATGATTACAGATAACTTCATAGAAAATAACCGCGACCGAGCCATCTATCTTGACGGTTCACTCAATAATACCCTGGCCAACAACATTATGGTGAATAATGGCATATACATTAACGGTGCACATTCTTCTGACGCAAGTTCCAACAAATACTATTACACGCACTCGATAGACCCTTCAAACACAGTTAATGGCAAGCCAGTATATTTTTGGAAGAATCAAAGCGGAGGTGTTGTTCCCCCGGATGCCGGGCAGATCATTCTTACCAATTGCACAAATGTGTTTATTGAGAACCAGGATATCTCAAATGCATCTGTAGGCATTGCATTAACATATTCCTCAAACAATACTATCAGGAATTGCACTTTGTCTTCAAACAGCTACTCTGGAACTGAGTTCGGGTGGAATTCATATAGCAATATCTTTGTAAACAATATAATTCAAAGCGATGATGAATGGAGTCATGGAATTCTTTTATTCTACACACACCTCAACAAGATAGAAAACAATACGTTCTCGGGTGGATACAATGCAATCGAACTGATAGTCACTGAGGGCAATAGAATAATCAATAACACAATGTCTCATAGCACTGAAGGCATCACCGTATGGTGGGGGGCCTCCAATAATACCATACAGAACAACATTATGACAGACATTGAATATCCCATATATTTCGATTCCGAAGCTAATAATAACAAGGTATTTCATAATAATTTCATCAATGTTACCTACTATGCCACTGATGAAGGAATAAATAACAACTGGGACGACGGCTACCCCTCTGGTGGCAACTACTGGAGCGATTACACTGGAGAAGACATCATGAATGGGGTAAGCCAGAATGTCCCCGGAGCAGATGGAATCGGTGATACTCCTTACACGAACATCCAGGGGGGCGCGGGGGCGCAGGACAACTACCCGCTGATGACGCCCTGGGACAAGAACCCTGCCTCTGCTGACCTCTCTATTGTTCCCGATGACATCTCCTTCTTCAATTCCAACCCTGCAAAATGGGACGAGGTGACGATCTGTGCGGAGATTCGCAGCAACGATTGGTTTGTTGAGCCCCTTGTCAATGTGGTTAAAATCGTCGATAAGGAAATCGCACCGCAAGGTGATATTCTGACCTATACGATTTTCTACAATAATACAGGTTCTGGCAATTTAGACTATATCACAATCACGGATGAATTGCACTGGGGTGTAACATACCTTGGCAGCAATCCTCCGCCAACATCCATTTTTGGACAAACAGCCATCTGGAATCTCACCAATGTTTCACCAGGGGTACATTCGATTGACCTTATGGTCATAATCAGCCCTATTGTGGCAAATGGCACGCTCATAGGAAATCATGTAACTTGTAATTATTCACCATCCGGCATTTATTCAGAAGGGTGGGCATATACTATGGTAGGTGATACTTCACCCGTTATCCCCCATTCAGAGCCAGGCACACATTGCACAGTCTCGTTTTATCTGGATTCCATCAATCCCGAAAATTTGATTTATCGCGAGTATGAGGTATTCGTCCCCAATGATGGAAGCACCATCATTTGCCATGACTGGATTGCCGATGTTACAGGCAGTCATGTTATCATTGTTGACATCATTGATTCCAATCCTGCGGAGCTCGACATGACAAATAATGCTGCATCTAAAGTCTTAACCATTTCCGAGCCCTGCGGCAAGCTCAAAGTAAAGGCCAGCTCCGACAAGCAGAAGTACGTCAGCGGCACGGACGACCATGCGGACATAATCGTGAAGGTGACCTATCTGGGCCAGCCAATCGGTGGCGCATCCGTTTCCGCCTTTGTAATCGACCCGAACGGCGCCAATAGTTCGGTTGAAATGGCAGAGATATATGAGGGGATCTATGTGGGCAGCTATCCCTTCACGAACGTTTCGACCACCGGGGCATACCGGATAAACGCCATCGCCACAAAATCCGGATACCTCCAGGGTGAGAACAATGATGCAAAGGACAAGTTCTTCCTTGATTCCCCGGTACCGCAGATGCCGGAGGTTGAATCGGTCGCGCTTTCGGCCAACATACTGGCCGGCGGAATGAGCCTGGTTGTTACAGCAGACATACTCAACCCGGCCGGGGTCGAGTCCATATTCGCCGCACTGTCCGGGCATCGCCGCTGGGGCACATTTGTACGACCCATGTACGACGATGGAACCCATTCCGACGCAGTTGCGGGCGACGACATTTTCACCGCCTTATTTGACACCGGGGCCATGGCCGAAACCTACACACTGGACATATCCATCAACGGCCAAATCAATGAAAAACTGGATGCCGTTGTGGTCTCGCCGACAGATTACGTGGCCATCGACTCGTTCACAGGGCTTGAGACCTCCGGAAACTTCGTTGAAATGGCTTCAACACTGACCAATCTCACCATCGGTCTCAACACGGTTTCCGAAATCTCGGGCATCAACTTCCTTATCGTGGAACACCGGACCGCGACAGGCGGCAAGGACCTTGAGTTCATACCCAGCGGGAACGCAATAACCGCTATGACATACGCCCACATCGAGGTGTCCTATACCGATGACGACATACCCGCGAATGTATCCGAGGAAAGCCTGAGGCTGTGGGTGTACAACATATACACCGAAAGGCTGGAACCTTGCACGCCCAGTGGTGTGGACACCTTCTCTGACCTGGTATGGGGAGATACGGAGCACTTCAGCGAGTTCAAGATGATGAGCTCGCCGCCCGGAACATGTGCTCACAAGATACAACTCTCCGCGGGCTGGAACCTGATATCTGTTCCGGTCGGACTTTCGGATGCATCCCTCGAAAAGTTCCTGTCCCCGATATCTGGCCTATGGGACAATGTGAAATACTATGATAACAATGACATAGCCGATCCCTGGAAATCCAACAGACCGGGAGGCACCGCGAACGACCTCTTTGAAGTGGACCACACTATGGCCCTCTGGGTGCGTGTTTCCGGTTCAGCAGAGTTGCCTGTGTTCGGTTCCCAGAGAACCTTGACCCAGATCGTTCTGTGCGCCGGGTGGAATTTCGTGGGATACCCGTCCTTCACATCCCAGAGTGTGGGAAGCGCTCTCTGGGGCACCGGAGCCGACAGGGTCGAAATCATGGACTCCGCTTCACCCACTTTGCTGCAGGTCGTGGGCCCCGATTACGTGCTGACTCCTGGGCAGGGCCTCTGGATCCACGTGCCTGCGGATTCGGTTTGGACTGTGCCGTGAGGGAAGGTTTAATTCCCCTATGGATACCCCGCATCCACGCCCATGAAGGTCGAACTCATCTCCCACACCCCGGTACCGGAGTTCACTCCCCGCCCGGAGATGCCGTCCACCCTTGCCACGCGCCCGAGTTCCAGAAAGGTATGATGGGCAGTCCTTTTGAATGATAATACTAGCTGCCAAGCAGCTCTTTCTTCATCTCCGGGAATCTGTCCTTTCCCCATGCCAGCATCAGGCTCAGAGGGCATTTTTCCCTGGCCAGGGACAGCATGTCCCCGGAAACCATTCTCACGTCCCACTGGGCATGGGCATCCTCCCTCAATCTGGAAATGTGATGCAGCTCGCGCGCGTTCGCCCGTATGAGCATCCTGCGCCTGTGTCCGTTCGTGAGCACGTACTGGGCGGCTGCCCGGTTGTACTTCGAGAGCTCATAATAAGCTTCCGAGCTTTGTCTGTAATTCTCCCCGAACTCTTTCTGAAGCCCTGTGTCGATGACTGACGGGGGATAGGTGAACCCGAGCCCCGGGTCATATTCCTGGACAAGCTGCGAGGACATCCTGTGCCTCTTCATCTGCCCGTAGCAGGCCGAACTCAGAATCACCTCGAACGTGAAGTCTGCAAATTCGTACTCTCTCGTGGCAGACTCCCATGGGTTCGAGTACGCCAGATACTCCCGGATGAATCCTTCGGCCTCCCCGTCCCGGATCAGTTTCTCCGCGGCCTCATTGCACGCCTCCGCCGAGGCCAGGGTGTGCGAATGGAGGATGGCCTGCAGAATCGCCCTGTCCCCCTGCCCATTCCATCCAATCAATTTGACTTCATCGCCCTCCCTGGAAATTCCGCCGTGTCTCTCCATCGTCTCGGAAGCGAGCCTCGAGGCATTGGGATGGGTCTTGATGAAAAAGTCATCGTTCAGAGGCCTCCCGAATTCCTTCATGTACTCCGCGGGGTCCGTGAGGAGGATGAGCGAGGGGGCGACACCGCCTGCCAGTTCGAAGAATTTCTCTCCGAGGGTCTTGACCTCTTCAAGGGGGTTGCCCCTCATGCACCTTATCAGGTATTCCAGGTTGCGGGCGTTGGCCGTGAACCCGAGCTGCGCCTTGGTGGCCAGGCTGACCGCATACCTTGCGTCCTCTTTGGCATATCCCTCTACAACCCTCCTATCCCATTTCTTCTCCAGCATTTGAGGGTATTTGCCCTTGAAGTAATCCAAAAGGACCTTGAATGCCTTCGTATAGAGGTCATTCTGGTCCTTCATCGTCCTTTCGAATAGCGGTCGGGCTTCCCCCTCGAATTCCTTCGGGAAGACATAGTCCCCCACCAACTCCTGGTATCTCTGGGATTTCTCCGTGTAGGAGCAGAGCCGATGCCATTCCAAGGACTCGATGCACAGCCTTGAGATGTCCAGAATGTCGAAGTTGAACACAGCATGCTCGGCCACAGATTGATGGTTCATCTCGAACACGATGCTCTTGGCGGATTTCCTGGCGGCTTCGACATCCTCCAAAGACTTTTTCCTCAGCTCCGTGACAGGGGATGAGTCTCTGCTTATTCTCGCATAAGCTACGGCAACTGTCTCAGGCGTCAGGGGCAGGCCTTTCAGACTCTCGGTCGCTCGCACTTTCTCGATTATGTTTGAATCAATGTTATAACCGGCTAATTTCACTTCCATGTTCTCATCCAGATTATAGGGTCTGTAATAGAGAATACTTATAAAATATATTCGACCTTTCTATCGGTATGCCAAGTCTCTTGCAGGACATTGGCACGTACTTCCGAGGCACAACCCGATGCCCACACTTCGAATCCCGTCTGCTAGCAATCTATCGCAAAGGGTTCGAATGCCGGGAAAATCATTTTACATTGTATCATGTTTACTCACTGGATGCAAAATGTCCTTGATCTATTAAACGGTCAGTCGAACCTGTCAGCAATCGTGATCCGCCACGCCCAGCGGCACGAGATAGTCGGCGCCGAGGGTTACTGGACCTGCGGGCTGACTGCGGCGGGCGCGGAGCAGGCGCATGAGTTCGGCCGATCCCTGGCCGGACGCTTTTCAGGGTACAGGATTTTCCACAGCCCGGTGAAGCGGTGCGAGCAAACTGCCCTTGCCATAGCCCATGAGCTTGGCGTGAAGCATGTACAGCCCGAGAAAATCCTGGGCGTCTCCTACATTCGCGTGTCGGTGGAGGAGGGCTTCGCCGAGGCAGATCGGTGGGGGGATAATTTCCTGAGGAAGTGGTTTGACGGCAGAGTGCCGGCGGAGATTTTCATGCCTCTCCCAGAGGCCAGGGACATTCAGATAGCCTACCTGAGGTCAAAATTGGACGAAGCCCCCTGTGGGACCTTGGACATACACATCACCCATGACTGGAACATCAATGTCCTGAGGGAAGGCATATTCGGCCTCCGGCACGAGGACCTGGGGTGGCCGGATTTCCTGTCCGGCCTTGCCCTCTCCCGCGAATCCGGGCTCACCACCGCAACGCTGGCTGACGGAAAGTCCATCAGAAAGAAGATTATCTACGCCAACCCTCTTTAGACACCCATGTGTCCACTTTCATCCGCCTCTGCATGAAGGCGGCCGCCACTGCGATTGACACGCCGATAGCCAGCTCCACGATGACCATCAACAGGTCACCTTCGTAGAGCGGTAAATCCATGGAGTGCATGAGGTAATGGATGCCGCCGAGCACGAGGAAGGTCGCGGCTATGATGAACATGGACAGGAGCCAGAATCCCCTCGGTGCCATCTCCCTCTGGATGAGGGCATTGACCAGCCTTCTGGTCTCGAATATCAGGGTGGCGGCCATGAACCAGTAGAACGACGCATCGAGGAACAGCAGCATCTGGGTGAAGATGTCCTGGAACTGCGGCGGGAGCTCCACCGTGGCGCCCTGTATGCCCTTGACGATGCCCAGTATGAATATTATCGCGGCCAGAAGGAACATGGGTATGGTGACATCGCCCTGGTAGATGGAGCGCCTTGCGCGCTTGACGCCGCTCCTCATCGATTCCTTCACCCTGAAGGCGTTCTGCACCATGTATATGCCCAGTATGAACACGATGATGCTGAGCCACCTGAGCGAGATTTCGTCCACCACAAGCCCGGCGTCCATGTCCGCGATGGCTCTGAACAGCGGTATCAGCAGCATCGCTCCGACAGCCAGGAATATCAGGCCCATCGGGGCGATTATCTGTTTCCTGGTCTTCTCCTCCTTGATGATCTTCCATG
>DAJR01000005.1 GCA_002496385.1 Methanomassiliicoccales archaeon UBA147
AACGGCATTTCACGTTTACTGCCCAACGCTTTCATCCAGGCTATCAATGGCCTTGCGTTCAGCTACGTGAGGCAGTAAATCTAATGTCTTTCTGCTTTCACATTGGTTATATTATGGTTATAACCACCTTAATTATATATATCATCCTTGAGATACACTAAGCATCAACTAAAAGAGGAATTGTTATGGCTGAAAACAAGATTAAGAGAAAGATTGTGTGGGACAAGTCCGGCGTTAGCGAGATTATCGGCACCATCCTGATGCTGAGCATCACGGTCGTCCTGTTCTCGGGGATCATCACCATGGTCGGCTCGATGCCGGCTCCGAGGCAGACGTTCATCGTGGACCTGAAATGCAGCCTCCAGCCGGTCAACCAGACCGAATGGAACCAGGGAATCTGGATGAACGGCATCTACTTCAGGGTCCTTCACCAGGGCGGCCAGGTTCTTGAGCCGCTGTGGACCGATTTGTACATCACCGTCGACGACTCGATGATATCGAAAAAAATCGTCCACGGCCTGATGGATACCAACGGGGACGGGAAATGGGGTGTCGGCGAGTGGTGGGTGTACCGCATTAATCCCGGCCCTGAAGCCCCGACACTCGATACAGATTCGATATTCACAATCACCATCGTTGACCAGGAGAAGAACGCCCTTGTGTGGCATGAAACCATGGGAGAAGGCGCGAACTACTACGGTCCCATAATCAAAAGGGCATGGATAGACAGCGACATGAACACGCCCGTGGATGACCCCGGTCCGATTGGGTTCGAGAAGAGTTTCAAGATATATTGCGAGATCATCGACCCCGAGGGATTCGACGCGAAGAACGGGCTGAACAGGAGCAATCTCTGGGTGAACGTATCTTCGATACTTCCCGACGTTGGATTGATCCAGCTCTGGGATGTCATGGATTCCCACGACTTGCCCAACGACAACATCTATGTGGCATACTGCGAGGGCCCCCCGAAGATGTCCATCGGCTATTACCTGTTCAAGTTCCTAGCCACGGACAATTCCAACAGGACAGCCAACCCGTTCCTTGCCAGATTCCCTGTCGGCCTGATAGTCGGAGAGAAACCGCAAATCGTGGTCAAGGGGGACCAGTTCATCAAGGTCGGCAACACGACGATAAGGAAATACGATTACATCACGTTCAGCGACCCCCAGCCCACCAACGGGGACTCGATTGACATCATAGCCACGATCCTCAACCTGGGAGGAAAGGGCGCGGAGGTGAACGTCTGGTTCTACCTTGACGAGCTGAACCAATCCGCCCTAATCAACTCTGACCCGGTGGTCATCCAGGTCCCGGAAGTGGGCCAACAGGACGCCAGGATATCGTGGACAGCCTCGCCGGGAGGCGCCCACATAATCTGGGTCAATGCCTCTGTGAGGGACGAAACTGCCGATTTCTACGACCCGGACCTATCCGACAACCAGAACTGCACCAACATCTCGGTCATGCCCAAGATACTGCTGGTGGATGACGACACCCATGTCAACGACCTGAGCGAGGGGGACACCGTTTCCTCCATGCAGGCGTCCCTGGAAGCTGCAGATTTCAAGTATGACTTCGTCACTGTGGGAACTGGGGACGGCCCCAGGTATGACGAGGGAGATTTCGCCCTGAAGAAATACGATGTCGTGATATGGATGACCGGGTACAGGACCTCCAAGACGCTTACCGTTTCCACGAATCCGAATTGGGATGAGAGAACCGATGACATTGCCAATCTGCAGAGATACCTGGCCGGAACGGCAAACAAGACAATCACCGACGGGAAGAACGGCGGAAGCCTGTGGCTGATTAGCGAGGGATTCTGGCCCGAGGCCTCTTCCACGGCAGCCCTGGGGGCGTTCGCCACAGACACAGTGCGCGGCCTTCGGATACCCAATATGATGGCAGACGCCAACACGGTCGCGCTCCCCCCGAAGCTCTATGGCGACGCGGTGCATCCGGTCACAGACTATTTTGCCGACACACCCATCAACACAGACCCCGGCACCACTGTCGTGAAATACTGGGATTACCCAGACATACCTTTTGACAGGGCTGCCCTGTACGATTATTCGGTACAGCCCGAGCTCAGGAAGGTTTTCGCTGTCTCTTACGATTCCGACAAGCACCTGAACGACACCATCCAGGACTCGAGGATACTGGCCCAGACCTGGGACTTCTCCAGGATCAAGGACACCGCGACGCAGACCCAGTACACCTACAAAGCAATTCTGTGGCTCGGGAAGATAGAGAGCAAATTCACGAACGACGTGGCGATCTCGGAGCAGACCACCGAGCCGACCACCGTGTTCTACAAGCAGCAGGTCACAATCAAGTTCGTGGTCAGGAACAACGGCCTGAACAACTACACATCCGCCGACAACCTCCTGTATCTTCTTAGAATCATCGACATGGACGGCATCGACACCATCACCCCGTTCCTGAAGAGGATCGACTTCCTGGGCATAAAATCCAACAACACGCTTACAATATCCTTCAACTGGACTCCCCAGCAGATAGGCTACCACAGGATATCCATCAAGGTGGACCCCTACAATTACATAGAGGAGAGCAACGAGCTGAACAACGAGATATCCAGCTTCTGGGGGACGGGCGAGCTCAATGTCCTATACAGAGTGCTGGTCGTGGACGATGACGGCAGCGCCAACAATCTCGGAGGATTCCTGGTGCATGACGAAACCAAGGATGTGTTGGATGCGCTGGACTTCCTTGGCTACAGCAACGAGACCTATGTCGTCCTGGGAACGGGCCCCACAGACAATGGGCCGGCCCTGTCCGACGGCTTTAACGGGACCGCGCTCAACGAGTACAATGCCATCATCTGGGTCACGGGCGCGGCGCCCGACCCCCTCACAGGCAGAGACAGGGAGAACATCACCGGCTACCTCGAGCTGGGAGGGAATGTCTGGATAATCGGCAACGGCATCTGGTCCACGGACAACGATGTGGACCTCTTCGAGCGGAACTACCTGAAGATTGATTCCGTGGACAGGAACCACAATGTCTCCGCCGCTATTCTCGGGGGCGTCAAGAATGATTATGTATCGCATGGGATGCAATACGCCACCACGGGCGATCCTGATGCAGACATCCTGTTCCCGACCGCCGGGGCATACCCGGGCATCGGGTTCACTTACCAGGACCAGAACCTCGGACGCTTCAATTCGGTGAGATACGACGGGCCGGCCTCGACCAACGCTTCCGCCCGGTACAGGAGCGCCGTCACCGCATGGCAGCTTTCCTCCCTGAGCGACCCGCTCTCACGGGCTGAGTTCGTGTTCATGATGCTCAGATGGTTCGACAAGCCAGAGGAGAGAATTGAAACAAGGATAGCCAACATCGATGTTTGGATATCCGAGGAGCATCCGCAGCTGGGCAGTGGATACGTGATACAGGCCAGGGTCCAGAACGCAGGCGGCACCACCGGGAACGTGCTCGTGAGGTTCATGGACGGAACGACACAGATCGGTTCAGACTCGATATCTGTCTCGCCGGGCGGGTGGACCACCGCGGAGATAATCTGGGTGCCGCTGTTCGCGGGCCAGAGGACTATCACGATTCTGGTTGACCCCATAAAGGAAGTGGACGAGATATTTGAATGGTCCAACAACAATGCGACCAGGTCGATATATGTCTATTTCTTCTGGGACAACATGGAGAAGGGAGCGGGAAAATGGGCGCACAGCGCGACCACCCTGCTGATCAACGGCGAAGAAGCGATTGAATATTTCTACGACACGGCCCTGAACACCAACATCATCACCGATTGGGACACGGGCGAGAGCGTCCCGAGCGAGGTCGAGACCATAAAGGACATAGGCTTCTACCACAGCTATGACACGGCCTTCTGGCTCCAGGAGCCGTCCGGCGCGGAGACAGTGTACAGGGTGCCGATGGACGTCGTCCTGATTATCGACACTTCGGCCACAATGCCCGCCCCAGACCTGGCCAATGCCAAAGCCGCAGCCAGCAATTTCGTGAGCCTGCTCAATCAGACGGACAGGTGCTCCCTGTTCCAGCTGACGAGCGATGCAGCTGCGCGCCCAGTACCGTTCATGGCACTTCCCTTGAATTACATGACTACGGGCAACAAGGATTTCTGCCATGACACGGTAAACAGCTGGATTGCCAGCGGGTATTCGCCGCTCTGGGATGCGACAGGGAGCGCCATCGCGTACCTGACCGACCCGTTGAACAAGAGAGCGGGCGAAACCCCGGGGATCAACTATGTCCAGGTGATAATCCTGCTCACGAACGACCATGATAAGGACGCAGCCGGGTCTTACGAGATGGGAAGCCAGACATATTGCCCCGGAGCGCTGCAGAACGAGGGCTTCGGCCAATACACATGGGGCGGCCTCCCCGGATTCGCTGGAAATGTATGGGGGCAGAGCCACACCTACATTGACCTGGGCGGGACCGGCAAGGACATCCAGAGATACACCTCTCTTGGCCTGCAATGGCCTGACCTCGCATTCGAGACGAGGAGCGGGATGCTGAGGCCGCCGTGCATAGTCAATACCATCGCGCTGTCCCTCCTGCCCAACGACCCGGCCCACACCAACTACAAGTTGACCACGGATTACGACCTCTCAAGACTGGCATCGACATCCGGCCAGATGGGAATCTCGGGCAGGCACTACCAGACACTGTTCAGCAACAACCTCACCAATGTGTACAGCAACATCCTGTGGCAGATCACGACGCAACTGTCAGGTGACAACCAGACCAGGTCAAGCGGGCCGATGCCGGAACCGATGACAACACACACATACAATTTTGCCGGAGTGGACCCGATCTGGGCCAACCCCAATGCATTTTACTGCGATGTGGACGATGCCACCTCCGCAGAGTTGCAGGCTCCGAACACACAGACCGAATTGCTCATGTCCCAGTATGGACTGGTGAGCGCTTCCGACGATAACCGATGGACCTCGCCGGACCCCGGTCAGTTTGATGAGGTATTCATAAAATGCCAGATGGTGATAGTGGAGCCAGTGGCGAACATAGCCAATGTAGACCTGATCTTCGAGGTCCAGGCCGCAGCCAATCCGCCGACATACCAGATGTACGCACGCCGGGTGGCCCCGGCTCCGGCCACCTGGGTCCCGGTCGGCACCGACGGCACCGGGACAGCGAACTCGGATTATATGTTCACTAGGTCGTTACCCGCAAACATCGCCGATTACATTTCGGGAGGTCTCATCGAGTGGGGCTGCTACTATACGACCGATAAACAGGAACTCACCGTGGATTACATCGCAATGAAAGTGCGCATGGTGGGCAGCACGCCCCCGAACATCCCTACCTTCGTCTCGCACGGCGGCAACACCACCGCAGCGGGCGGCATCACGCCCGACGAAACACCCAGCCTGAACTGGGGATATTCCGACAACCAGACCGACCCCCAGGAAGGGTTCATCGTGAACGTCTTCGACAACAGCGACGATTCGCTCGTATGGAGCAGCAACCTGGCTTCATCTTCTGCAAACAATGTCACAGTCGGCAGCATCGGCATCCCCCTGGGAACGAACCTGGTCAACGGCAGGACATATTACTGGACATGTCAGGTCCTTGACGACTCGGGCGAGAGCGCATTGGCAGGGGGAAAGGGCAGATGGTGGTTCACAGTGAATGTGTCCGCGAACTCACCCCCTTCGGCGCCTTACAACCCGTACCCCAAGATGAACCAGGGCGGAATCTCCGCCATCGTCACGATGATGTGGCAGTGCGACGACATCGACGGGGACATTCTGACTTACTCGCTCTACCTGGACACGGTAAATCCGCCTGTGAGCCTGGTGGAAACCACCCTGATAACCAACAGCTCGGTGAGGACGCTGAACCAAAACACGATTTACTACTGGCGGGTCCTTGCCTATGACGGCGTCAACTCACAGGTCTCCAGCCCGGTTTGGATATTCGCAACCGGCGGCGGGACAGGCGGAGGATATGACTGGAGCAACCTCGGGATATCGCCGGCCGGACCCAACATGAACAAGACCGCCGTGACCGAGACGATGAACCTGGACAAACTGGCGTCGGCCAAGCTCAGCTTCTGGCACAAATACAACATGATGACAGGCTCCAACGGCGGGTTCCTGCAGGTCGGCTACAAGGACCCCAACTTCAACGGCATCGACGACTGGGATTGGAAGTACATCACGCCTGCCAACGCATACACAGGCAACCTGCGGTCCAATGTTTATGTGAAGGACGATTTCGGCACAAGGGTGTACTGGTGCTGGAACGGCATCAGCACGCGCGGCACCTTCAGCTGGGACTATGTCAGCGTTGACCTGCTGAACTTCGTGCCTGCCGATTACAGGGACGAGGTGAAGGTGAAGTTCAACTACACCCAGTATGGCGGAGGAACCGGCTACGGTTGGTACATCGACGATGTGAGGATGGAGGTCACGCGGTCGAACAATGTATATGCTGACCAGCACTCGCAGGACATCTGGAACCTCACCACGGCGGACGCGCATTCAGGCACTCATTGCTGGGCCAATGTGAATCCTGTTCCCGACCCTGTCTACGGTTACGGACTGGTGAAGCCGGGAATCGACAACTACCTCAGGACCATGCCCATCGACCTAACCAACGCAAGGACTGCCACGCTCAGCGCCTACGTCAAATTCAACTTCAACTACCAGAGCGGCGCGCCCCCGGACGGCTTCAGGATTGAGGTGTCCCGGAACAACGGGATCACCTGGGAAGCCGTGAACCTGGGAGTGAGGTCGGGCTGGAACATCTCCGGAACCAGTTCGGACGATTCGGACGGATATATCAACGACCAACATTCCTACACCGGGATATCCGACTCGACTCTTGCTGGCACCGGGACTGCCGCGACAGACCGGTATTGGGTGAGCATAGGGACCATGACCAGGGTGGACATCAACCTGTCCAGTTTTTCGGGAAATGCCATCGTGATACGGTTCAGGATGATAACCTGCGGGCACCCGGCATATGCGCACAGCAACAATCTGAACCAGGGCATCGACCCGGGGTTCGGCGGCTTCTACCTTGACGATGTCGAGGTGAAGGGCCAGACGATTCTGGGGTGAGCTCTTGAAAACCGCAAAAAGAAAGCCGATGTGGGACCGGGGCGGCGTCTCGGAGATAATAGGCACCATCCTTACTCTCAGCATAACCGTGGTGCTGTTCTCGGGGATAATCGCCATGGTCAACCAGTTCCCTGCGCCCGGGGACAATGTCTACACCGATTTCACGGCCACGATAGAGCCGGAGAAAAATTGGGCTGCAGACACCGGGGCATTCATCCACATAACGAACACGGGCGGCGAGCAGATGACCGGGCTCTGGACCCTCATCGTCGTGGCCATAGACGATTTCACGCTCATCCTCAATACGCAGGGAACCCTGAACGGGACTACCTACGGCCTCGGACCGGGCGTTTACGGGCACAGGGGGAGCGACAACGGCGACGGGAACTGGGACACCGGAGAGCGCTGGACCATCTACCGGAACGAAACGCAGATAAGCCAGGCATCGAACGTCGGCGTGATGGTCCTGGACCAGGAAAGGAACGCGCTTGTCTGGAGCGCCCAGATTCAGGGCAGGAGCAATGAGTTCG
Source organism: Methanomassiliicoccales archaeon UBA147 (assembly GCA_002496385.1). GTDB lineage: Archaea > Thermoplasmatota > Thermoplasmata > SG8-5 > SG8-5 > UBA147. Next base: position 7,625 of record DAJR01000005.1, read on the forward strand.
GCCCCATAATATCCAACATCAGGGCGGATTCCGACCTGGGAAGCCTTCGGGCCGACCCGGTGCAGTACGGCAGGGAGTTCTGGGTGTTCGCGGAGGTCTATGACCCTGACGGCGACCTGGACCCGACCTCCGTTCGGGCTGACCTTTCTTCGATAATCTCTGATGCGGGCAATGCCACTGTGCTGATGACAGATGCTGACGGCGACGGCGTGTTCGTGGGCGGACCCCTCATCGGGCCTGACACCAACGACGTGCCTGTGGGATACCACATCGCCGTCGTCAGGGCGCGGGACCTGGAGGGCAGGGTAAGTGTTGGCACGGCGCGAATCTCGGTCGGGATGGACCTTGCAGGCCAGCCGAACCTGCGGATCACGAAACCTGACATCTCGGTGAACCCAAAAAGCCCCATCAACGGCCAGACTATCTCGGTCACCACCACGGTCAGGAACTTCGGCGGCTGGTGCAACGGCACTGTGCATTTCTGGGACATCGTGGGAAACAACAGGACCTGGAAGGGAATGTCCAACTTCACAATCTCGCAGGGACCCTCGCAAGTGAGGCAGAGCATGACCTGGACCATTCGGCCGGGCGGCGAGCACAGGATAGAGGTGAACGCCACGCCCCTGAACGCAAGGGACATCACGCCGGAGGACAATGTGAACAGCACGAACATCACCGTGCTTCCCAAGATATTGTTAGTGGATGATGACAACTACCCCCCGGACACCAGCGTGATGGACACGGTGGGTTACATGAGGGGGGCGCTGGAATCCTCGGACTTCGGGTATGACCTATACACCGTGGGGCAGAACAAGGACGGCCCTGAATATGGGCTGGGGACTTATGCCCTTCAAAAATATGACGTGATAATCTGGATGACGGGTTACGAGAAGGCCAGCACGCTCACTGCCAACGACCAGGAGAACCTCACGGCCTACCTCAACGGGACCCGGGGGAACCTGTGGATGATTGGCCAGTACCTGTTCAACGATTCGAAAATCGATGGGTCGTTCTTCAGTGACATACTGAAGGTGGAAGACAGCGTATGGATCTCGGAGGGGCCCACGAACCCGCTCATGGGCGTGGAGGGGAACCCGATCAGCCGCCAATGGAACGAATCGTTCATACCCGTGACCACCAGGGCCGCAAGCCATACCTCCAGCTACCACATCAGGCCGGTAGCGGTGGGAACGAACGAGGAGATAAACATCACATTCAGGGAAGAGGATCTCAATTCCACGTTCGGTGACGCGCTGAACTACGAGAACAGAGTGAAGGATTCGAGAATTGTGTTCTTCCCATGGGAGTTCTCCAGGATAGCGAATACCGGGGACCAGACCCAGGTTACCTACAGAGTCCTGAAATGGCTGGGCAATATCACAATAAGGCACGGCGAGGACCTTGCAATCTCTGAACAGGTGATTGACCCGAGCTTCGTGTTCTTCAACCAGGTGGTGCGGGTGGACGCCGAGATAAGGAACAACGGCGAAAAGAATCTCACAACCCAGGTCGGGCTGTTCCTCGACGACCGCAACGATCCCGTGTCCTGGATATCCTCGATAAAGGTGCCCGGACAGGGCGGCTCTGTCACGGTCTCGGCGAACTGGACGGCAAGGGAGTTGGGCAAGCACGTGCTCAAATGGAGGGTGGACCCGAACAACCTGATATCCGAGACCAATGAGGGCAACAACGAAATCCCGAGCTATATCTCCAGCGGCCAGATATTCGTGGAATTCAGGATATTGGTCGTGGATGACGACGGCAGCGAGAACAATCTCGGGACCCTGTCCAACGACACCCGCCTTCTCACAGAATCGCTGGACCGGCTGGGCTATGTGTACGAATCCCCCGCCGGCGGCATCGGGACTACCTACATCGTAGAAGCGGGGAAGGACGGGCCGGCAATCGACGTGCTGAAAAATTACAGCTCGGTGTTCTGGATAACCGGCGAGAGCAGTTCGGGATTGAGCGCAAACGACTCGTTCTATCTTGCGGCCTACATCAACACCTACAAGGGCATGCTGTGGCTCTCGGGAGACGACCTGTGGAGCGGCGTACCGCCCGGAGCCAACATCACTGCGGACATGGGAATAGACAGCGTGATTCCCGACAGGCCGCTCTCGGGGACGCTGCGCGGGGTCAGCGACTCCCCGATTTCGCACGGGATGAACATCTCGATAGTGAACAATTCATTCGCAGACTGGCTTTCCCCGACCGATGATGCCGAGGGCGTGTTCTACCAGAGCTACGCGGCCAACAGGTTCTGCGCCCTGATGATTGAGGGCGCAAGTTACAAGGGCTTCACTTCGGCATTCACGCTGTCCACGCTCAACGGCACCAGGCCGGGATACATCTCCGGGAACAACGCCACGGACGAACTGGTTTACATGGTGCTGCACTGGATGAACAAACCCGACACCAGGAACGAGCTAAGGATCACGGAGAAGGACTATGAGATATCCGACGCGCATCCTCAGATAGGCGGCGCCTACATCATCCGGGCGACAGTGCACAATGTCGGGGCGAACGACGCAAATCTGCTCGTCAGATTCACGGACGGGGATGTCCAGATAGGCTCGGATTCTATTACGATTGCTCCGGGGCAGAAGACTTCCGCGGAGATAATCTGGAAACCGCTGTTCGCAGGCAGGAGGCAGATAAGCGTGTTCGCCGACCCCGTGAACGAGGTTGACGAGATATTCCAGTGGTTCAACAACAACTATACCTTCACGGTTTACGTGTATTTCTTCTGGGACGACATGGAGTCGGGAGCGGGCAAATGGAGCCATGGGTCCACTATCATCAACATCAACGGGGAGGTGGAGCTGGATTACATGACCGGTCTCACATCGATAGACACGGACATCATCAATGCCTGGAACCTCAGCGAGTCCTATGGCATGGAGAAGGTGGCCAACACCGCCCACAGCTATCCAAGCTCGTTCTATCTGCATGAGGGAGTGGGCCTGTTCGGCAAGGCCGACGTGCTGATAAGCTTCGCCATCGACGATTCCAGATCCATGTCCATGAGATACACCGATGACGGGAGAACCTGGTTGGAGGCTGCAAAGGACGCGGCGCTCTCGCTCCTTGCGGAATTGTCAGACGATTCGGTCTGCGTCAGCATCTGGGACTTCGAAGGGAACAATGAGAGACGCTGGGCCGGGCCGACCGAGACGGTTGGCGGCGGGCGCTTGCAGAACGACAATGTCAACCACAACATGTACCCCAGGCCCCCGGTGCGGCTGGGCGACCAATACGTGAGCACGATAAACGGAACCGACATTGACGGAAGACAGTTCATCAGGGATGAGATCACCCTGTTGAATAACCCACCCGGCCAGACCATAATGTGGGACGCGGTGGGCGAGGCATACCTCGATACATTGTGGTTCGCCCCGACATACCCCCAACTCATGCCGGTCGTGATTGTGCTTTCGGACGGTGCTGACACACAGGCTTCCGACCAGGCTCCGATCGGTGAAGAGAAGATCGAGGGAGGCAGCGATTACTGGTGCCCGTGGAGCGACATAGACGACGGATTTATTAACTACGGTTTCCCAACCAACAAATACATGCATTATGGGAAGTATACCTTCGACTGGGCAAACCCACTCGACACCACTCACTGGTTGGAATCCGGTTCGTTGGGTTCCATGCAGCGCAACAGAACCGGGCTGCTTGATGCGAAGATGAAGATATTCACCATCGGCCTCGGGCTTGAGCATCACACGAACCCCTGGGAGCCCACAAGATATACCTATGCTGGAAGTTATGACTGGAAGAATCCGGCACTCACCAAGGACAATTTATATGCACATTACAATTCAACCTCGCCAAACTCAACATTCGGCCCTTACTTTGGCACAAATCAGAATGTATACAAGGAATCCGGCACCCTGGAATACAATCTCTGGCGCATAGCCAACACCACCGGGGCGATGTACTTCTACGCGCCCAGCGGCGACGAGCTTGAAGATATATTCACTCAGCTCGGGATGTACCTGGCGACAGGCTTCAACCAGACAAGGTCGAGCGAGCCTGAAGGAACAAGGGCGGTGCATGACAACTCGGACAAGCGCCTGGTGACCATGCCCTTCAATCTAACGGACATCGAGTCGGCGAAACTGACATTCTGGCACAAGTACAATCTCCTCCAGGGGGGCAATGCGGCGTTCCTGCAGGTGGGATACAAGCTTTCCGCGAACGGCAACTGGATCTACAAATACATTACTCCGCCTGGCCAGTACACAGGGATGTTGTACTACGGATACACGGTTTATGACGACTACGATGAGAATGGAGAACGGCGCCTGATCAGGTGGGGCTGGAACGGCATAAGCGGCACAGGCAGCTTCGGCTGGGAATACGCCAATGTGGACATCTCGCCTTATGTTCCCGAGGGATACAACGCGATCGACGGCCATGTATACCGTTCGGAGGTGTGCGTGGCATTCAACTACACGATGTTCGGAGGCGGGACCAACGTCGGATGGTACATCGACGACGTGCTGCTCGTGGTAACGAGGGCTGAAGCCGCGGTCCCGAACTCGGCCTCCAAGGACCTCTGGCGGCGCACACAGACCAACGATTCCCACAATAGCAAATACTGCTGGTCCAATGTCGACCCGGTGACAGGGTTCGTCAAGCCCGGAATCGACAATTACCTGATGACAGCCCCTATAGACCTGACCAATGCGAGAACTGCGTACCTGAGCGCCTACTTCAGGTTCAACTTCAACTACCAGAGCGGCGCGCCACCTGACGGCTTCAGAGTCGAGATAACGCCGGACGGCGGCCTGACATGGATAGCCCTGAACCTGGGCGTGAGGGCTGCGCAGGCCATCTCGGGCACGGGCGGCGATGCGGGGCTCACGGATTCGGGAGATCTGCTCGGAGACAATTACTGGGTCAGCTCGCGCTCTCTCGGCAGGCTCACGGTCGACCTGTCCGCATGGAGCGGCAACCAGGTGTTCCTGCGGTTCAGGCTTGTGAGCAACAACCTCTCTCCCGGGCTGTATCCGCACCACAACAATTACAACTACGGCTCGGACCCGGGATTCGGAGGGATGTACATCGACGACGTGAATGTGTACGGAGAAACTATATTCGGGTAGGAGCGGAGTCGATGGACATTGGACGAATTTCACAAACTGCACAGAATTCGACCAGTATGTATGTGGATGACGTGAACGTGTACGGTGAAACTATATTCGGTTAACCTCACAGCATCTCCGAACGGGCCTGGAGCGGACATGACGGAACGGTGGCTTGCAGTTGCACTTGCATTCGCGATGTTCATCAGCGTGTGGCCTGGCCAGATTTCTTCCCAGGCCTCGAGTGACACGAATTTCGGGTTCGAGGGTTACCACGGCTATGAAGATATTAAAACAGAGCTGGAACGTCTCTCCTCGGAACATCCGGGCATCGCGCAGAAGCTTAATATCGGCCGGACATGGGAAGGGAGGGAAATCATGGCTCTCCGGGTCACTGACAACCCGGACGTCGACGAGGCTGATGAGCCGGACATCCTGATAATGGGCGCCCATCATGCCAACGAGCTTCCCTCGGCGGAAGTGCCGATGTACATCCTGGAATTCCTTGTCGGGAGCTATTCCGACAATTACAGCGTGAGGGACCTGGTGGACTCCCGCGACATCTGGTTCGTGCCCCTTGTCAACCCGGACGGAAGGGAGTACGCGATGAACCATGACATGTCGTGGCGCAAGAACCGAAGGGACAACGGCGACGGCTCCTTCGGCGTCGACCTCAATCGCAACTACGGCCATCTCTGGGGGGAACTGCCCGGCACAAGCCACAATCCCGCTGACCCGAATTACTGCGGCCCGTCCGCATTCTCCGAGAACGAGACAGGCGCCGTCAGGAACCTCGTCCTTTCACAGAACATTTCAATTTCCTTGTCGTACCATACCTTCGGCGAATTGATATATTACCCGTGGAACAACAACATAGACACAGTCAGCCCAAAACTGAACTTGCTGGAGGCTATCGCCGAGGACCTGGGGGAGCTTACGGGTTACACGCCCATGAACGGCGTGGACGCCTACCCCACCACAGGGGATTCGGATGACTGGCTCTATTCCGCGACTAATTGCCTTCCCTTCACCATAGAACTGGGCACGCAATACGCCCCCCTGCCTGGCGGGCTGGGGGCCCTGTGCTCCAGGAACCTGGACGCAGCCCTCTATGCGATCGACCTGGCGAAGGAGCCCGCGAAGGCGCTTCTTCCGGACTGGACTGTCATGGTATACATGTCCGCGGACGCAGACATAGGCCTTGCGGACGAAGCCCTGGTCGACCTGAACGAGATGGAGGCGGCCGGAAGCACGCCCGACATGAACATCATTGCTCTGCTGGACGGCAGGGGGACTGGCGATTCCGCGATATACCATGTTCAGAAAGACCCGGGCGGGTTCAACGCGGTGCTGGTCTCGCCCGCTTTGGACGACATGGGCGCGGTCATCGACCCGATATCGAAAGAACTGGACATGTCCAATCCGGCGACCCTTGCGGATTTTGCCTCTTGGGCCATGGGAGAATACCCTGCGCAGAGGTACCTCCTCAGCCTGTGGGGGCACGGCGACGGCGTTCTGAAGGGATTCCTGCCGGACAAAGGCGTGGCAATGAGGACCGGCGACATTCACACTGCATTAGCCGGTCTGAAACTGGACATCGTGGGGTTCGACACCTGCTCCATGGGGCATTTCGAGGTCGCGGACGAACTCGCGGGAATTGCGGGCATCATGATAGGCTCGGAGGCGAAGGAGCCGCTTGCGGGCTGGGACTACCGCACCACGCTGGCAAGGTTGGCCCTGAAGCCGGGGACCGGGGCAAGGGCCCTGGCCGGGCAAATAGTTGCGGACTATCTGGCCGCGAACCATGAGACATACCTCACCCAGGCAGCAATCGACCTTCGGATTTACAGCGAGCTATTCCTGCCCCTGTTCAACGAATTTTCCGACGTGTCCCTCGATTTTGCATATAAGGATTATGCGAAGGCCTGGCAGGCGAGGAACATATCCAATACCTTCGTCGCGGAGCAGGACGCGGTCGACCTGTTCCAGTACCTTGGAAACCTGAGGTCGGGCAACGTTTCTGCGCCTGTCGCCGAGAGGATTGACAGGCTGCTCCAAATCAGGGACGGGATGATCCTGGCCTCGGGCACGGGAACCGCTTTCCCGAACTCAAGGGCGATGGCGGTGCTCTTCCCAACCCTGGAATCGGCCATTTTGGCGGAATATTTCGCCCTGGGGTTCTGCGCGAACAGGTGGGACGAATATCTCAGGACGCTCAAGAACCCGGACAAACGCCCGTTCATCATTCCGGGCCAGCCCATCGGAGCAAACAGCACCGCCGGGCCGTATGAGATAACGGCCGAGGTCTCGGACTATGGGGGGGAGACCGTAATCTTGAATTACCGCGTGAACGGGGGGGCCTGGATGAGCGCCGCGATGCTGTACGGCGGGGGAACGCTCAGCTCGGAGGTCCCAGGCCAGGCGAACGGTTCGCTTGTCGAGTACTATTTCCTTGACCGAACGAACAACATCACGGAACCCTATGAGGTCAAATGGGGCGGAGCGGATTTCCTCTTCTTCGATGTCGGCGTGTTCTGCGACCTTGGAATCACGGGTTTTTTCCTTCTCACCCCCGAACCCATCCGTCACGGCAATGTCACGGTATTCCTGGTGAACTGCTACAACGCGGGGCCCGAATCTGCCTTGGCGAACGTCACCCTGAGGCTTAACAGCACGCCTTCCGGGGCTGTGGTGGGCGTGCAGACGGTGAACCTTGACGCAGGAGGGTCGGCCAGCATTCGGTTCAACTGGACGGCTGAGCTCGGAAACTGGACGATGGCCGCAGAAATCGGGCCGGCATCGGTTCCGGACATGAATCCCGGCAACGATTTCATGCTGCTCCGGCTGAACGTCAGTGCGAAAGCCGACGGTGTCGCATCTTCGCAATACTGGGTTGCGTTGCTGGGTGTGGCATTGATATGGATGGTCACCCTGGTTGCTGCCATCCACATTATGAAGAAATCGAAGCTGAGGAGAAGGTCAGCAGTCGGGCGATCAATCATGAACGCCAGAGACTTCATTCGGACTGCGGAGGAGTTCGGCGGGGAGAGCGCCGAGGCAGGGATACTGCTGGCAAGGGCCGAGGCGGCCTTGGCGGGGAACAGGCTGAGCGAGGCAGAGGGGCTCGTGCGCGAGGCCAGGCAGTGCGCGATGAACGCATTGGCGGCCAATGTGCCTGAGGGGGGATTGACCCGCAAAGGAACATGAAAAAACGCGGAAATGTGCCAGCCTTCCCAATAACATATATATATAAGGAAACAATTACTGAATATATCCAATACTTGTGCGGAGCAGCAATGTTGGGGAATAACGCGGAATATTCAGGGGTGAACCCATGAGTAAGAAAAAACCGAACAACGTGCAGAAGATTGTGAGCGTATTTGTACTGTGGTGCATGACAATAGGCGGCCTGGCCGGGATTTTCACGGCCAATGTGGGCTCGGGCAGCGTCCCCCAGCCGACCGCAAACCTTGTGCCGGTGGTACTGAACCAATACTGGGAGATCCGTGACTGGGGCGTTTACGACGCTGACTACAGCATAACAATCAACAGCGGCGGAACCCTGAGGATCATCAACAGCACGCTGAACTTCTTGCAGGATGACTTCACGAACTATTTCATTCATGTGAATGTAGGCGGCTCTCTGATACTCGAGAACTCGACAATCACAACCGGAGCAACCAAGCAAGCCATGTGGAACCCCGTGTTCGAGATCACAGTTACCGACGGTACGCTCAAGATGACCGACCACTCAGTCCTGGCGTTCCCCGGAGACCTGACAATAGACAACTCCCTCACGTTCATCAACGATTCCTGGATAACCAGCCTTGTCCCCGAGAAGTTCACCACCCAGAAGGACTGGTGCAAGGCCTTCCCGACCTTCTACGGCGTCGTGGAAAACTGGTGGAGCTCGACCGACCGCAACCTCGGAGAGACAGAGAATGACGGGCCGATTCTGACTTTCATTGGATGCGACGATGTGACAATCGCCGACTCGACAATAGACGAGCTTTACGAGGAGCCGGCTCTCACCACCCCGCTGACCACCGTGCGGCTCGTGCCCAACGCCCTGCCGGTGGACGAGGGCACCGGCGGCGTCCTCAGCGTCCAGGGCGACGACGTCAGCTATTACCGCCTCAGCTCACCCAACTCAATAAGCGCGACATTCAACACGGCCCTCAGCGACGCGTTCTATGACATCACAGCAGCCGTCCTGCGCGTCGAGTACAACAACCCGGGCTACACTTTTCTAGCCCCGTACAATACACCCCCGTTCATCAGCTTCAATTACTCGGTGCCCGGCGGAACACCGGTCGTGCCCGAAACTATGGCATTCCAGATATCCCCAAATCAGGTTGCGGACATTACGCTGCAGGCCAACATCCTGGCCAACGTGAACACGTTCAGCCAGATCAACCAGATGTTCGTGAATTTCACCGCTTATGAAGATGGTGCAAATAACCCAATAAACATCAGCTTCATCGCGCTCGACCTCACGCTCGACCCGCTGCCGCCGCCGACCTACATAATCCTGGACGACACCGACATGACCGTTATCAACAGCTTCATAGGCGTGGACTGGAACTCGCTCGAGACGAATTACGGCATCAAGAACGCCTTCAACCTCGTGAACGGCGCGAACCTCTACATGTACAACATGACCATGAAGGAGGACGACCCGGCGAACGGCGTTCCGGATTTCACGGAGATACCCGATGGGGCAATAGCTCAAAATTACGTGCCTTTCAGGGTGATGGACACGAGCACGGCCCATTATTTCAAATGGCTGGAAGTGGACGTCGCTGACAGGTATGACGTGCCTGTGCCGAACGCACTGGTCAACACCACCTTCAAATTCAACACCGCGTCCGTGGTCAACCAGGTCTCGAAGATAAACAACCTCACTGACCTTACCGACACCGCATGGACGGGCGCAAAGCTGAGGATCAGGAACTACATTGTCAACAAATATTCCGTCCTGCCGGCCAATGTGACCAGGACAGGAGTTAACGGCAAGGCCATGATACCACTGCTCACCACTTACTACACCCAGGCAACATACCCCACCGGGGACCATGTCGGAAATTATTTGGTGAACATTAAGTACTCGGGCTCGGCAGGAGGCTCTGATTCATGCGATTTCGCGCCGATGCCGAATATCGGGTCCGGAGACAATTATGAGAGATTGGACATCCCGCTGGCCGATGTCGAGCTGTTCAGGGACTTCGGTTCTGTCGGGCTCATTGTCAACGACGCCAACCCGGTTGTGAAACTGGACGCCGGCTCAAGTCTGACCCCGCTCGCGTTAAATGATTTCATAGTCGTGGAGGACGCCGGAATACTGACAATTTCCAATGCCAACATGCTGATGGCGAATTCCGGGACAGCCCCCTACATGATACTTGTGAGGGAGAACGGCGCGCTCATCCTCGACAATGTCGACCTCACCAGCCAGGGCACAATGGTCCTCAAGATCACGCTCGAGGACAATGCCCGGCTCACCATGACGGACTCCAGCACCACCAACTACGTTGACATCATGGCCTGTGACAATGCCCAGGTAACCTTCGATACGACCGAGCTCCGCGGCAGGTTCGACACCGCGACCGGTGCAGACGTACATGTGATTTTGAATGCAATCAACACGACATTCTACAAGAGCCTTGACCAGTTCCACGGAACATCCGTGGCGAACCTCACAGGTTGCAGCTCCCCCCTGGCCCAGAACTTCAAGATACTGCCCACCGACACAGCGAAGGTGAGCATACACAGGTGGGTGGAGATCACGGTCGTGGACGGCACAGCGGCACAGACACCTCTGGCAAATGCCAATGTCTGGATTACCACGCAATTCCCCGAATATGCGACAAGGCTCAACAGGGCCGGAACCACCAATGCCAACGGGCTCTTCAGAACCTCGGCGCTGAGCGACTATTTCATCTATGACCAGTCCAAGCTTGAGGTCAGGGAAATCCATTACAACCTGTACAATGTCGTGACGCAGTACCAGCTGTTCTCCGGAATCATACACAACGAGACCACCAATATCACGTTAAAGGCCTACCCGCTCATCAGCTCCTCTGATACTATCACCGCAAAGAAGGTCGTCCTTGACCGGGTCCTGCCAGACCTGGATCCCCCGCTGACGATATGGCCGATAGACACAGCCAATTCCAGCGTCGGGCGCGGGACAGAGGTATGGGTGAACACAACCGTCACCAACACGGGCGACGCAATCGCGAACGGCGTCGTTGTCGAATTCTGGGACACCATGAATCAACAGAGCACCCTGATGCGCTCATTCACAAACGCATCGATGGCTCCCGGGGCATCCTGGAAGGTTTCCTTCCCATACGCCTGGACAGGCACAAGCCAGGTTGGATGGCACAATGTCTCCGTCAGGGTTGACCCCTACAATGCCATCACAGAACAGAACGAGGACAACAACAGGAATTACACTCTTATCAACATTACATCGCAGGCCGACCTGGCGATACTCCAGTACAACGACATCTGGGCTTCCAGGACCTACCCGCTGATAAACGAGACCTTCGACCTGAACGCCAATGTCTGGAACCTGGGAGACCTGAACGCGACCGATGTGGAGGTCTCATTCTACCAGAACGGAATCCTCCTCGGGACCGCGACCCTGGATGAGGTCCCCGCCAACCCGACCACGCCCACTGTGGCCTCGATATCATATACTTTCACACAGAACCGCACCTATCCGATCGAGGTATTCATCGACCCCCAGAACCTCATTCCCGAGGTAGACGAAACAAACAACAACAACAGCGCCTGGCCGATGAACCTGCGGATTTGGGAATTCCCGAACCTTTACATCCAGAGCCTCCAGGTGATGGAAGGCACTAACCTTGTGGAGATAGGCATCGGCGGCGGGACAGCCATAACCGAAACCTACAACAGGACCGCCGTCACCCTCAGGGCGAGAATCCAGAACACCGGCGAGCTCTTCGCGGGCGGCGTATTCGTGAGATTCTATGACGGCCCCGTTACCACTGCCAACCTAATCGGCACGTCCCAAACGATACCTAGCATCACCACGGGCAATTTTGCATATGCCACCTGTCAATGGACCGCGCTCACGAGCCGCCTTGAACAGGTCCACACCATCAACGCCATAGCCTATGCCAATGCCGGGCTGGTCAGCAACCAGGCGAGCCAGACCGTAACGGTCTATGACAACAGGGCGGACCTGGAACTGATCTCCTTCGAACTGGCCAACGGCGCGACCACAATCACCGGCAATACTGCCTTCCGTGCAAATGTGACTATCACGAACAACGGACTCTGGACGGCCGAACGCTTCTTCGTCGATATATATTCCAGCATGAACAGCTGGAACAGTACGAAGGCAGCATGGAATTCCGGCAGCAGAACCCCGATCGGAAGGCTGGGAAACGCCACGATAACGAACCTGGTCATGGACGAGACGGTCACAATCACGCTAAACTGCGCAGGAGTCGACGCGGGCGCGTACGGGCTTTTCATCTACATAGATACCGAGCTGAACAACACCGACACAATCAGCTACAACGATATCACCCCGCTGATTGGCAATGTCGAGGAATACAATGAGAGAAACAACAACCTGACAGTTGCCGTCACTGTGCTCATGCCTCCGCTGGCAATCAATCTGCAGCTTCCTGCAGCCACCTACATAGGCGGCGAATGGGCGAACGTGTTCGAGGAGGGCGAGACAGTCAGCGTGCTGGTCACCGGATTCGTCGTCAGGCAGGACAACCCCAGCATGGGGGTATCCAATGTTGAGATCACCGCCACCATAGTCGGTGGCGACCCAGTCCAGATAACATCCGGCCAGGGCGGATTCTTCAGCGCCAACCTGCCGGTCTCGGCTGTAGGAAACTACACCGTCCAGGTATCGGGAAACGGAATTTTACCCGACACCGCCTGGTTCAGGATTGCCCCCGCCGATGTGTTCCCCTGGTGGATACTCATCCTGATAATCGTGATCGTAGTGGCCATCATCGTGGTCATAACGCTCTACCTGTACTTCGTCGGACTCGGCAAGACGGTCCAATGCGGCGAGTGCGGTGCGTTCATCCCCGAAGGCGCGGCAAAGTGCCCCAAGTGCGGCGTTGAATTCGAGACCGAAGTTGCGAAGTGCAGTGTCTGCGGCGCATGGGTGCCGATCGATGTCAAGAACTGTCCTGAGTGCAAGACCGAGTTCACGGTCGGTACGGAAAACCTTGACGACTACGAGGCGAAGATGAAGCGCCAGTACGACGACATCGTCAGGAAGTTCCGCGCCCAGGCCAAGCAGGAGCTGGGCAACGAATTCACTGAGACCGAGTTCCAGGCCTGGTGGGCCAGCAAGCCCACATTCATCACCTTCGACCTCTGGCTCAAGGAGGAAGAGGAGATGAAGCGCATGGGCTCAAGGCCGTGCCCGGTCTGCGAACTGGAGAACAGCGTGACTGCCAAGATATGCCACAAGTGCGGCAGCGTCATGGGCGAGGCGAAACCGAAGCAGCCAAAGAAGCCCGAGGGAAAGCAACCGCCCACCGCAGCCCAACCGAGGCCGCAGGCCACCGCGCCAGCACCTGCACCCCAGCCAGCGCCTCAGCCAACGCCTCAGCCGGCGCCCCATCAGACAGCCGCACCACAGCAGCAGGCAGCGGCCCCACAACCTGCAGCGGCGCAACCAGCAGCCACTGCCGCGCCTGCGCCCGCCAAGCCCGTCACCCCGGGAAAGAAGGGATGCCCGTCCTGCGGCATGGAAGTCAATGTCGCGGAAAAGGTATGCCCGATATGCAGCTATGACTTCTCGCAGCCCCAGGAGGGCGGAGACCAGGCAAGGCGCATCATCCGGAAGCCGATAAAGAAGATAGTGAGAAGGCCGGGAGAACCGGGCGGCGACCAGCAGCAACAGCAGTAAATGAACCAATGGGAGCCGGACACCTGGCTCCCTCATTTTCTCTTTATTTTCATCTTTTATGCTTCAAGCGCGTTTGCTGTAAACTACCAGCCCCTAAACAGGCGAGGCACAGCCTCGTCTTAACGCTAACCAAGTATGGTTAGCGAAAGGAGCTGGCGTTCACGCTTGCATTTTTTGTTATTTGATTCGGGGCTGGAAGTTTACCATAGGGTAGTTGCAAGCATGATTTATTGAAGCCATTCTGTATGTTTTTTGGATTATGGAGGTCTGGGGTCTAGGGACTAGGGTCTAG
>DAJR01000004.1 GCA_002496385.1 Methanomassiliicoccales archaeon UBA147
ACCGTTGCATGCCGTCCTAATATATTCAAAGAAAATCGAAGCCTTCCAGCTTCGATAAATCAGGCATGCTACTGCCCTATGGTAAACATACAGCCCCGAATCCACTGGCATTGATGCAAACCAGAAAAGCCAGCCACTTTAGGGGCTGGTAGTTTACGCCCGCAGTTCGCCGTCCTTCATTATCAGCACGTTGTCCACCGTAATCGTCGGTTTTTTCACTATGCCCAATATATGGACCGAGCTCTTCACGGTGCCCCCGAACATCGAATTGTCCCCGAAGCCGATGTTGACCGTGCCCAGAACCTTGGAGTCCTCGAGGACCTTGCCGACGAGCTTGGCCCTCGGATTCAGCCCGATGCCGAACTTGGCGATGGAGCGCGCGTCCCTGCCCCCCTTGTTGAGTTCCCGGACTACATCGTGAGCCCCTGTGATGCGGTCGGCCAAGCCGTCCTTGACAGAGACTTTAATCGGTTCCTGGACAGTATCGATGAAGCTTCCGTCCACAATGAGGGTGCCGTTTGCGGTCCACTCCACCGGGCAGATGAAAAGTTCTCCGGCCGGAAGGTTCGTGAAGTCGCCTTTCTTGTGGCAGATGCCGCTGTCGTCAGTCACCCAGGTTCTTCCATTGATGTTCATTTTCAAGTCGGTGCCAATCTCCGTCACGATGCGCAGAACCTTGCTTCTGCGAAGCTTCCTGGCCACCCTGAAAATGCTGCGCCTTATCTCCTTGAAATCGGCGGTCATGCCGCCTTCGTCCATCATCTGGACGGTTATGCCCGGCATGGTCGCGATGCGCGCGCCGGCCCTTGTCGCCCTCCTTCTGGCAACCGTGTGGGACATGGTCTTCTCGGTCGTTATCACGACGACATCCATCTCCTTCATTAGCCTGGCAACCGAAACAGACGGCTCCTGGCCGTCGTGGTTGAGGTCAGGAATCTTCGTCAGGATGGCATCCGCGCCGACGTTCAGGGCGGCAAGGAACAGATGCTGGGCTATTGCCTCCTTGGAATTGTCCGTGAGCACTAGAACGCTCTCGCCCTTCTTGACGTTAAGGCATGTCTCGATGGTAACCTTGGCACCGTCCGATATCGCCATATCTCTCGGGGGCAAATTGGTATGCCGGTATATAAAGAAAAGGATGGATCGCGCCAATGCATTGTCTCGGCGGTTGGCTAGGACTGAATGCACGGGTGGTTGGGTGCCGGACAACCGCCCTTCATACCCCTACATGGGACGACCCGATTGACGCGCCTCCCTCGGCATGCAAACCCGCACGTCTATATCCAACCAGCATGCCTTGCCTGTGAGGGCAGGGTTTTGTACTATGTTGGAATCAAGTGCGAATTTCGATAACCAGATGGTGGTATTTTGTAATCTTCAACTGTGAAGCCTCGGGGCTTGCCCCGGGGTGACAAATGGCACCCCATCTAGCTGACATTTTGGAAACGGCCGCACGGGATTCCGATTCAACCATGGATGCGGGTTGCCACGAAGATGGGATGTGGTAGAGAATGGGCTGGTTGGCTGGGACTTGGCACCGGGTTGAACATCGATATCAATACCTCCCCGAGGCTAGCCCCGAGGTTTCCTAAGGATGAGCTTAATTGTCACCAACCCGGTTCGCCCAACCGGGTCACAACCCCGGCCTCCCTCTGGTCAGCCAAGGCATGAATGGGTTGGCTGGAACTGAATCCAGGGGTGGTTGGCCGGTGTTTGGGTAAGTTCCCCTCGCAGATTGAAGGTACATTTACTGCCTCGCGTAGCTGAACGCCAGGCCATTGATGGCCTGGATGAAAGCGTTGGGCAGTAAACGTGAAATGCCGTTGCATGCCGTACTCATATAATCAAAGTAAATCGAAGCCTTCCAGCTTCGATATTCAGGCATGCNNCCCTTTTAAGGGCTGGTAGTTTACAAACTAATTTGTACATACAAATTCTTTAATATCCCCCAATTATCCCAAAGTTTGCATGGGCGATGTAAAAAAGGCATGTGCCGACCTGAAATCCGGAAAGCCGGTGTTCATCTACGACATGGACGGCAGGGAGGAAGAGACCGACATAGTCTTCGCCTCGGGAACCGTGAAACCCGAGAACATAATGTTCATGCGCCAGAACGGCGGCGGGCTCATATGCACGACCGTCTCGGACCCGGTGGCTGAGAAGATTGGGCTTCCCTTCCTGGTGGATGTGTTCAAGACCGCCCAGGCTGTCCATCCCGTCCTCAGGAACTCGCTTCCGGATACACTTCCTTACGACACGAAATCCGCCTTCTCGATCACGATTAACCACAGGAGATGCTACACCGGGATAACAGACATTGACCGCGCCCTGACGGTGGCGGAATTCGGGAACCTGGTGGGGGACGTCGCCGCAGGCAAATCAGAGAATCCGCTGAAATCATTCACCAAGGCGTTCAGGGTGCCCGGCCACGTATTCCTGCTCAGAACATCGAAGGAACTGCTGAAGGACAGGAACGGGCACACGGAACTGTCGACCGCGCTCTGCCTGATGGCCGGGCTTCCGCCAACGGCCACTATATGCGAGATGATGGGCGGCGACGGCAAAGCCCTTTCAAAGCCAGATGCCAGGAAATTTGCTGAATCGCGAGGTTTTATATTCCTTGAAGGCCATGAAGTTCAGGAGGTCTGGAAGACATGGTCAGGGTGATGGCGTCCGGGGTGTTCGACATACTCCATCCCGGGCATCTGCATTTCCTCGAGGAGGCCCGCAAGCTGGGCGATGAGCTGGTGGTTGTCGTCGCAACGGATAAAACTGCCAGGGAGAGGAAACACGAGCCCATGACGCCCCAGGACATGAGGCTGAAGATGATATCCTCCCTCAGAACTGTGGACATTGCCGTTCTGGGCCATGACGGCGACATGTTCCGGATAGTGGAAGAGACGAAGCCCGACATCATCGCCCTCGGGTACGACCAGGCGCACAGCGAGGCGCAGATAAAGGCCGAGCTGGCAAAGCGCGGGCTCAATGCCAAGGTTGTCAGGCTCCCCGAGCTGGAGCATGACCTGACCGGCTCCAGGAAGATAATGCAGAAGGTCATCGACTGGTACCTGGCCGAGGAACGGCTCAAGAAGGTGGAGGGAAGATGAAGCTCATAGGCATAGCTGACACGACATTCGCGAGGGTCGATTTGGGCGCGGAGGCCATAGACGAGCTGAAGGCCACAGGCACCGGATTTCGCATTGAAAGATATACTGTGCCAGGAGTCAAGGACCTACCGGTCGCATGCAAGAAACTCTTCGAGGAGAAGGGCTGCGACCTCGTGATCGCGCTGGGCATGCCCGGCGCCCAGCCCATCGACAAAGTGTGCGCGCACGAGGCCTCGACCGGACTCATCCAGGTTCAAATATTGACATCCAAGCACATAATGGAGGTATTCGTCCATGAGGACGAGGCCAGGGACCCGAAGGAGCTGAAGAAACTGGCGCAGAAAAGGGCAAGGGAGCATGCGGTGAACGCCTACGACCTGCTCTTCAGGCCGGAGCGCTTGGCGAGAATGGCGGGCACAGGCCAGCGCCAGGGTTTCGACGATGCGGGAAGGATAGAGTGAGACTTAATCAAAGAAATTAGGGAGGTAAAAACATGAAAATAGGGATAGTGGTGAGCGAATTCAACTACGACATAACACAGTCGATGCTGGAACGGGCCAAGAGCCATGCCGAATTTCTCGGCGCCAAGGTCGAGCAGATAATCAACGTGCCGGGCGTGTACGACATGCCGCTGGCAGTGAAGAAGCTCCTGGCCAAGAAGGGCATAGACGGCGTGGTTGCGCTGGGCGCGGTCATCGAGGGCGAGACAAAACATGACGAGACCATAATGGCGCAGGCCAGCAGGAAACTCACAGACCTGAGCCTGGAGTTCGACAAGCCTGTCGGATTGGGCATCACGGGGCCAGGCATGACGCGGCTCCAGGCAGAGGACCGCATCGAGAACGCGAAGAATGCGGTCGAGTCGGTCGTCAAGATGCACCAGAGGCTGAAGTAGTAAAATTGCAAAGGCATTCTGCCATCCCGGTAGAATTATGCCCATCCAACTCAGTGACGCTATCTCCCCCTCAGGAGAGATGTCCAGAGAGAATAATTGATGCTTCCACAATTTAATATAAGCGAACGACACTTTGGCATACGGGGTATGATGAATCTCAAATCAAAGGAAAAGAGAATTATATTCGCATCAATCATTATCGGAATAATTTTATTACTGAATTTTACTTTTTTATGTTATTCGGAAGAGCCATTCGACAAATCAAAAACCGATTTGGGGCTTGAAGAGACTGCATTCTTAATCTCAGGTGACGGTGAAAAAATATTATATGAAGTATACAATTACACTATTGATATATCCACCATATGGCTTCTAAATAATGATGGAACGAACAAATTCAAATTACTGGAATCTTCTGGAACTGACCACGTTTACGCCCATATTCTTTCAGAAGACGGAGAGTTATTAGTCTATTCGATTCATAATTATCAAAATAATTTAATTGAAATTCGTACAATCAAAACGACCACATTGATACAAAATTCAATATATTATTTTCCTTGCCCAGTAGAGGATAATAATTATATGGCCGGTGGAATGTGGCTCAGTTCTTCTCAAAAAGAACTAATATTCACTATATTTTACTGCCTAAATGCCGAGAACGCTCAGACCTTCAGGGCTGAGATGAATCGGCATGAACACTAACGTGATATGCCGTTGCATGCCGTCCTAATATGTTCAAAGAAAATCGAAGCCTTCCAG
>DAJR01000051.1 GCA_002496385.1 Methanomassiliicoccales archaeon UBA147
TGGTGGGGGGTGAGTTCAGATGGAACTGAACGACGCCCAGATAAATTTCCTTGCTTCCCTGGTATTGCTCTTCCTGGGGCTTTACTGTGTGGTGAGCAAGAGAAATTTGATTAAAGTGATAATCGGCATCGAGATAATGGCCAAGGGCGCCCTGCTGAGTTTCATATCCAGCGGCGGCGGCAATATTCAGGCCGTTGTGATAATCGTGATTGCCATCGACGCCATAATCGCCGCGATGGCCCTGTCTATAATAGTGAACGCATGGAAGCACACCAAGAGCCTGGACCTGACCAAGCTCACGAAGCTGAGGGGGTGAACCAGGATGCTTCTCGACAACGATTTATTGCTGGGCTTAATCGTCCTCATCCCATTCATGGCCGCGGCGCTGATTCCCGCTTTGGGAAAGGCGGGCGGCAAAGCTGTGGCGTGGTTCGCGGTGTTCGCCGCACTAATACTCGCAGGGCTAGTCCTGCTGTTGGTGCCCGACATATTCATGGACAATGTGGTTCCGATAGGCCTCGGCGACGGTATCCAATATGACTGGATACCCTCGGCCGGGATAACCTTCGGTTTCCACATTGACCCCCTGGCCCTGACGCTGGCCGTGGTCGCATCCGCAATCGGCGCGCTCGCGGTCATATACTCGGTCAAGTACATGGAGGGAAAGAAAGGCCTGCCCAGATATTACTCGCTCGTCCTTCTCTTCATCGGCGCCATGGTGTGCCTGGTATTTACCAATAATCTTCTTATTCTCTATATATTCTGGGAGATAATCGGGCTGTGCTCGTACGCATTGATAGGCTTCTACAACGAAGACCCGAAGGCCGCGAAGGCCGGGATAAAGGCATTCGTGTTCACCAGGGTCGGCGACATCGGCCTTCTGCTCGGAATATTCATACTCTATGTCGGCGCCGGCACCTTCAACATCCAGGAGATAATCGCATCCCCGCCGGCAATGCTCTACCTGGCTCCCGCCGCATTCCTCTTCATACTGGGTGCTCTGGGCAAATCCGCCCAGGTCCCCCTGCATGTATGGCTGCCCGACGCAATGGAGGCGCCTACGACGGTCAGCGCCCTCATACATGCGGCAACGCTGGTCAATTCGGGGATATACATCCTGGCAAGGATGAGCCCCGTGTTCTTCGACATCCCGGGATGGGGCACTGCGCTCCTTTTCATTGGAGGTCTCACTGCCCTGCTGGCCGCTGTCATGGCCTGTGCGGAACCCGACCTGAAGAAGCTTCTTGCGTACTCGACAATCAGCCAGTTGGGATACATGGTGTTCGCGCTCGGCATAATCGCCAACGAGCCGGACATCGGGCTGGTGCACATAGGCATTCTGGCTGCTTCGTTCCACCTGTTCAGCCATGCGATATTCAAGGCGCTCCTCTTCCTGGGCGCTGGCTCTGTCATCCATTCTGTGGGCACCCGTGACATGCGCGAGATGGGCGGCCTCAAGGACACCATGAAAGTGACTCACCTCACAATGCTCTTCGGCGCACTGGCCCTTGCCGGGATAGTGCCCTTCAGCGGTTTCTGGAGCAAGGACCTCATATTCGCCGGCGCCTGGGAGGCGGAGATGTGGCTCCCGCTGGCAGTGGTCGTGTTGACCGCAGTGCTCACAGTGGCCTATTCCATGAGGATGTACTGGTTGGTGTTCCGGGGCAAACCCCGCACAGCGGCACACACGCACGAATCTCCCGCCGCAATGACCGCCCCCCTAGTGATACTGGCGATAGGAGCGATCGGCTCCTGGGCGTTGATTGGGATATTCAGCGAGGCGATGCATGCGCCGGTGTATGGTTTCGAGGGGGCACACGCATATGACCTGATGGAATTCCTGGAGCACACTTTCACAAGCCCCGCCGTGCTGCTGTCCTTCCTGGCAATGGGCGTCGGGCTTCTCATATTCCTCTCCCGTAAGAACCTCCTGCTGAGGAAGCCGAGGACATGCATCATGAAGCTCGCCGCGAAGGGCTTCCACTTCGACACTTTCTACAATGGCTTCGTCTCAAGGCTCAGGATACTCGCGATGGGACTTCGGAAGAGCCAGACCGGCGACGCCAACATGAACGCGGTCGGGATTGCCATGGCGTTCCTGCTGATATTCATATTCATCTTCGTCTGGGGGGTGTTTTGAATGAATGCAATACTCCCATTGGCCGCGCTGCTCGGAGGTGCCTACTTGTCCTATGCCGCGATACGCGCCTCCCCATCCAAACCGCACTTCGGCGGGATAGCCGCCACAGTGTTCGCAGTGCTGAGCTTCCTGCTCACTTTGTGGTTAGCCCTGGATGTCTGGGACGGCGTCACGGTGGAATTCACCATAGCCTCCAGCACCCTGCAGGCAGACGCGCTCGGCATACTCCTCGCGTTGGTCGCCACCGGGCTCCTGAGCATGGTCTCCCTCTACTCCGTCGGTTACATGAAGGATGATAGGGGCCTGGAGAGCTACTACCCGCTCCTGCTGCTGATGGTCGCCGGAATCATGGGCATCGGCTTCTCCACCGATTTCTTCATGCTGTTCGTGTTCTTCGAACTGATGGCCATATCCTCCTACGCACTCGTGACCTTCCGCAAGCACAAGCGCGACGCCGCAGAGGCTGGCGTCAAGTACGTCATACTCAGCGCGGCCGGTTCTGCCATAGCCCTTTTCGGCATATCGATGATTTACGGGCAGACCGGGACGCTGGGCATCTCGGACTCGCTGTCTGCGATATCCGGCAGCGCCTTCTCCATGGTCGCTGTGATGATGCTGATCATAGGCTTCGGGGTGAAGGCCGCTATTGTCCCTCTCCACACCTGGCTTCCCGACGCCCATTCCGCGGCCCCGTCAGGGATAAGCGCCATCCTGTCCGGCATAGTCATCCAGGCGGGCTTCATCGCGCTGTTCAAATGTCTGCTGGCCTTCGGCGATTCCGGCATCTCGATAGGCGTACTTCTCATCGGCTTCGCCCTGATAACCATGACGCTGGGCAACATGCTTGCCTTCGCCCAGGCCTACATCCGGAA
The DNA here is from genome assembly GCA_002496385.1 of Methanomassiliicoccales archaeon UBA147. Classification (GTDB taxonomy): domain Archaea; phylum Thermoplasmatota; class Thermoplasmata; order SG8-5; family SG8-5; genus UBA147. The sequence goes on from DAJR01000051.1 coordinate 3,013, forward strand.
AGGAGACCTGAAACGGGTGCTGGCATACTCAAGCATCGCTCAGATGGGCTACATCATCCTGGGCATCGGCCTGTGGATGCAGTACGGCACCGAGATGGGCCTGCAGGGCGGTTTGTTCCACATAATGACCCACGCCTTCATGAAGGGCCTCGCTTTCCTTTGCGCCGGCCTGATAATCTACAGGTTGGGGACTAGGCAGCTCTCCAAGATGCAGGGCATCGGCCATCTCATGCCGCTGACAGCCTTCTGTTTCACGATAGCTGTTCTGTCGCTTGCAGGAGCCCCTCCGCTCAGCGGTTTCATGAGCGAATGGATGATATTCAAGGCAGGCATAGACGCAACGACGGCGATTGGTTACTGGGGAATACTTATCACCCTGGTTGCGGTGCTCAACAGCATCCTCTCCATGGGCTATTACCTCCCGATGGTCAGGACATTCTTCCTGAAACCGAAGGGAAAGGTTCCGACTCTCAAGCCGGCCCCGAAACTCATGATGGTGCCCATATTGGTACTGACTGCGATAACCATTATCCTCGGCATCTGGCCGGAACTCGGGCTCAAGGCGATTGCTCCCATCCTGCAACTTCTGGGAGGTGCTTAGATGGATCACACATTGTTCTTCACGCCTCTCTTTGCCTTCATGGTGTTCCTGCTGATATCCTACCTGATTTACTGGGCCGGGGGGAAACTCGCCCCCAAGCCGAAGCATCAGTCACGCCACAAGCTCAGCACATATGCCTGCGGCGAGGAGTTCGAGGGCGGGAAGGTCCAGCAATCATTCACGCTGTTCCATGTGGCCTTCATCTTCACCATATTCCACATCGCGGCGCTGATAATCGTCACAATCCCGGAGGGTGACAACGCACTCTACGGCCTCATTTTCATAGCAAGCCTCATGGTTGCGGCGGCTGCGCTGGTCACCTCGGGAGGTGAACGGGATGTTTGAAAAGATGGTGAAATTGTCCAGAGTGAAATCTCCGTGGGTCTGCCACTTCAACTCGGGAAGTTGCAACGGCTGCGACATCGAGATAATCGCGGCGCTGATGCCCAGGTTCGACGCCGAGCGGTTCGGCGTGCTGCTCAAGGGCTCTCCCAGGCATGCGGACGTTCTGCTGTGCACCGGGCCTGTCACCGGCCAGATGAAAGAAAGGCTCATCAAGATATATGAGCAGATGCCCGAGCCGAAGTTCGTGGTGGCTTTCGGAGAGTGCGCCTGCACTGGTGCGGTGTACACCGGCGCCTACAATGTGGAAGGCGGCATAGACAAGGTCATTCCGGTGAATGCATACGTGCCCGGCTGCCCCCCCAAACCCGAGGCTATCCTCGACGGAGTCGTAAAGCTTCTCACAGCCTTCAAGGAGAGTGAGTGAACATGACCGACGAATTCGTAACAGGCATCGCAGCGCGGCTCCAGGGCCTGGCTCAGAACATAGTTCGCGTCAAACCGCAGAGGGTGTTCGCAGAGGTCCCGAGGGAAAAACTGCTCGATGTCGTGAAGATTCTGAAGGATGAGTATGATGGCTATCATGTCACTGTGATCACCGCCATCGACTCAGGCGAGAAGTTCGAGATACTTTACCACATCGTCGCCGGCGCCGAGCTTTTCACCCTCAAGGTGTTCCTTCCGAGGAAAGACCCGACCGTGGACACGCTCACAGGCATACTCCCCGGGGCAATTCTGTATGAAAGGGAGATACATGAGATAATGGGCATCCGGGTTAAAAATCATCCGGACATGCGCAACCTGCTCCTCCCGGATTCCTGGGGAGAGAAAGGCCATCCCCTGAGAAAAGACTGGGTCGATCCCAGGACCAAGGGGGTGAAGTGATGGCGAGAGTGACAATTCCTATAGGCCCCCAACACCCAGCGCTCAAGGAGCCCGAGCGGTTCATGGTCACGGTCGAGGGCGAGACAATCGTTGACGCGGATGTGCGCATCGGCCACATCCACCGCGGCCTGGAGAAGCTTTTCGAGCAGAGGACATACCTGCAGAACATCCACATCACAGAAAGGATATGCGGAATTTGTTCCTTCACCCACAGCACCAATTTCTGCCAGGCGACCGAATACATACTCGGCGTCGAACCGCCGAGGCGCGGCCTGTACCTGAGAACTCTGATGAACGAGTTCGAGAGGATTCACAGCCACCTGCTTTGGCTCGGGGTCGCAGGCCACGAGATGGGCTTCGACACCCTCCTGATGTGGTCATGGGACGACAGGGAAAGGATTCTGGACCTGTTCGAGGACATAACAGGCAACAGGGTCACCCATGCCTTCAATACGATTGGCGGGGTCCGGCGCGACATCACGGACGCCCAGATACAGAGGATCCTCCATACAATGGACATCATGGAGGAGCGGACCAAGGCCTATATCCAGGTCGGGCTCAACGAGCAGACCATCCTGAAAAGGACGCAGGGCGTCGGTATCCTCACGACCGCGGATGCCAAAAGGCTGTGCGCGGTAGGCCCCAGGCTGAGGGCGTCCAATGTCAAATACGATGTCAGGAAGAACGACCCATACGCCGCCTACGGGGAACTGCCCTTCGAGGTGATAACCTCGGACACGCTGGATGTGCACGGCCAATTGGTCGTGAGGGCCCTGGAGCTTCTGGAGTGCGTCAAAATGTGCAGGTACATGGTTCAGAACCTTCCGGCCGGCGAAATCAGGGTCAAGGTCCCGAGGAAGGTCCCGCCGGGCGAGGCCATCAGCAGGACCGAGGCTCCCCGCGGCGAGGACATCCACTACCTCAGGAGCAACGGCACCGATAAACCTGAGAGGCTGAAGGTGCGCGCTCCCACCCTGGCGAACATACTCAATGTGGCCCACACCCTGAAAGGCGCGAACATCGCCGACATACCGCTGATCGTTGCGGGCATAGACCCGTGCATGGGCTGCATGGACCGCGTGCTCATCCTGGACAGGGACAAAGAGAGTTGCAAGGTCATGTCTGCGGAGCAATTGAGAGAGTATTCCATCGAATGGTACAGGAAGGAGGCATACCGATGACCCCGATTGAATCACTGATTTACATGCTGGTCTTCCCCGGTTTCCTGTTCCTCACCAGCTACGCGTTCTTCTGCCAGTACCTCGACAGGAAGCTCTACGCGAGATTCCAGAAGCGTGTCGGACCGCCCTTCATCCAGCCCATCGCCGATTTCATCAAGCTGCTGGCCAAGGAGGACATCGTTCCGAAGGCAGCAGACAACAGGATGTTCAGCGCCGCACCGATAGTGGGACTGGCTGCTGTCCTCACGGCTTTCATATTCATCCCGGTACTCGCCCTCCACTCGGTCATCCCATCTTTCGAAGGCGACCTGATAGTCGTGCTCTACCTGCTGACAATCCCGACCCTGGCCATATTCCTCGCGGGATGGACCTCGGGAAACCCCTTCGGCCAGGTCGGCGCGATGAGGGCCATTGTCCAGATGATTTCGTACGAGATACCTTTCTTCCTCGCACTCCTTGCCCCGGCCCTGATAGTCGGAAGCTGGAGCTTGGGCCGGATATTGGATTACCAGCTTGGCGGCATGTGGCTCGTCATATTCGCGCCGCTGGCTGTGATAATAGCCATAGTCACCCTGCAGGGAAAGCTAGAGAGGCTTCCCTTCGACATCCCTGACGCTGAAACCGAAATTGTGGGCGGCCCGCTCACCGAATATTCGGGAAGGAGGCTGGCTCTCTTCCGGGCCATGCTCGACGTCGAGATGGTAGTGGGTGCCGCGCTGATAGTGACCCTGTTCTTCGGAGGCTACGACCTGATAATCAGCTTCTCTGACCTGCCCTGGTACCTGCCGGTCCTGCTGAATGCAGTGATATTCTTCGTGAAGGTGCTCTTCATCGTGGGGATACTCGCCCTCATCAAGGCGGTCGTAGCAAGGTACAGGATAGACCAGATGGTCTCCCTTTCCTACAGGTGGCTGATCCCCCTGTCTGTGGCGCAGATAGTGTTCATTGTGGTCCTGAAATTCGGAGGGTGGTTGATATGAAAAGGCCAGGAATAATGATTAAGGATGTGTTCAAGCGCCTGACGATGAAGCCAGTGACCTCGAAGTACCCGGCCGAGAAATCCCCGGCCGAGCCCGGCTACAGGGGCAAGATGGAATTCTACGTGGACAAATGCATCAGCTGCGGCATGTGCGCGAAGGACTGCCCGTCGTTCGCCTGCGTCATGGAAGAGATAGACGGCAAGAAGCGCCCTGTCTTCTACCTGGACAAATGCATGTTCTGCGCCCAGTGCGAGGAATCATGCCCCAAGGACGCCATCAAGATGACAACGGAATATGAACTTGCACACCTGGCAGGGAACCCACAGATAGTGAAGTGATTCATGAATTTCGAAGATTCCCTTCGCACAGCCCTGCAAGGTGCAGTAAAAACTGTCATCGTAGGAATCGGAAATGAGCTGAACGGCGACGATGGCTTCGGAATCCGGGTGGCTGAAAGAATCCACCAGTCGGAAAAATCCATCAGCATATTGGCTCACACGGTCCCAGAGAATTTCATCAGCGTCATCGCTGCGGAAAAACCATCGCATGTTCTCTTTCTGGACTCGGCATTCCTCGATGCCAGTCCGGGGACCCTCAGTCTATTGGGCACCGAGGACCTGGCGAGAATTGCCACCGTGACCCATCGGATACCCCTGTCGAAGATAATCGAAAGACTTGTGGGACTTCATCAATGCCAGATACTCATAATTGGGCTTCAGCCGAAAAACATGGATGTGGGCTCGGGCCTTTCACCCGAGGTTCGCGAAACAGCCGATGAATTGGTCGATTTGTTGAACAATATCTTCTCAATATGACCAATAATGCTGGGGAGGAATGTACAAATAGCCCCGAACCATTCTGAGGGGGGCTATGAATATACTAGATGATGAGTTCAACCTGCGTTTGCTCAGGCTTCTGGTTTCCGGCAACGGCGTAAGGGTGAACATCAATTCCCTGGCAAAGGAAATGCAGATGCACAGGACAACAATTAAAAACCGCCTGGACCGTTTGCTGGAGAAAGGGATACTTGATCGGCCAAGGTATCCGTTCATACACCTGTTTCAGGAATATCCCCTGCTGATTCTGGCGCTTGCGGACATCCCCCGAACACCGCAGGCACAGCACTTCTTCGAGGAGGATTCCCATATCTTTGCAGCCTACACATGCAGGGAAGGCGCCTACAACACCATGCTCATCGAGTTCTTCCGGGACATCGAATCCTATCATTCATGGCGCGAGAAACTGGTCATAGAGGATAAGCTCCCGCGCCGGGAGAACCGCGCGACTGCGGACGTGTTCTTTTTCAGTAACAAACTGTGCTTCAAATACACCCCCGCCTGCTTTGTCTCCGAAATAGGCCGTTTGATAGCCCGAGACGGTTCTGTGAAGCTGAAGGGGCTGGGCCTCGACCGGACCGATTTTCTCATCATGAACAACCTTTCCAAAGGCCGGAACGTCTACCCGAACGAGACCTATTTGGCTGACCAATTGGACACCAATCGGAAGAAAGTTCAGAGAAGGATATCCGTCCTTCTCGACAACAAAATTATAGACGCACCAAAATGCTATTTCCCGGACCTGCTGACACCCCCCGGATACAATCTGATAATAACCCTTCTCGAGATAAAGGCCAAGAAGATTCAGATAAAACAGGACATCATGTCCAATAATTACATACCCAGAGCGCTGGAGAGCAGCATCGGTAGATACAATACCCTTCTTTTCTCTTCTTTCCCGACCATTGATGATTTCTTCGAATGGTCCGAAAGCCTGGCAGACAGATATCCGGACAGCATCGGTGCAATGTCCAATTTCATTTTGTCCTCTAAGCCGAGACAGTCCATCAACCCACAAAAGGTCTCGATCGGCCTAATCGAAAAGAAACTGTGGGAATTCAAAACAGGATTTCGTACAGATTGAACTATTTCACACTAATTTATGTCTCAAATTGTACATTATTTCATATTTAAAAATGCTATGATATTAAATACAAATATTCATTTTCCCGGAATCAGTGAATCAGGTGACCAACATGGACAAAGGATTCAACGCATTTAAAATGGCGCAGGAACAATTCGACAAGATTGCGGAGCAACTTGAACTTGACCAGGCAACACGGGACCTTCTTAGGACCCCTGCCAGGGAATATCATTTCCTGATACCGGTCAAGATGGATGACGGCACAATCAAAATTTTCAAGGGCTTCAGGATGCAGCACAACGACGCAAGGGGCCCCTGCAAGGGCGGCATCAGATTCCACCCGCAGGAGACCGTCGACACGGTCAAAGCGCTCTCGATGTGGATGACCTGGAAGTGCGCTGTTGCCGACATTCCCCTGGGCGGCGGAAAGGGCGGCGTAATATGCGACCCTCACAACCTCTCTATGAGGGAACAGGAGGCCATATGCAGGGGCTGGGTCCGCCAGATATACAAAAATGTCGGCCCGCAGGCCGATGTCCCTGCGCCGGATGTCATGACCAATAGCCAACATATGCTTTGGATACTCGACGAATATGAAATCCTTACGGGCAGTCACTACCCCGGATTCATAACTGGAAAACCCGTCGGCATGGGCGGTTCCTTGGGGCGAACGGAGGCTACCGGATATGCAGCAGTCTTCGCTCTCAGGGAGGCGTGCAAGGACCTCGAAATCGACATCAGCAAATCCACAGCATCCATACAGGGGTTCGGAAATGTTGGCCAGTACGCAATCGAAATGTACATGAAATACGGCGGAACCGTCAAGGCGATTTCCTGTTGGGACCAGAAGGAAAGCAAGGCATACACCTTCCTGAGACCCAATGGCATCGACCTCAAAGAACTCAGGGGCATAACCGACAAGTTCGGAACGATAGACAAGAAGAAGGCAAAGGAACTCGGATATGACATCCAGGAAGGCCATGTATGGGCAGAGCAGGACGTCGACATACTCATCCCCGCAGCCCTCGAGAACTCGATAACCGGAGAGGTCGCCGAAAAGATCAAACCACAGGTGAAGATCCTCTTGGAAGGCGCGAACGGCCCGACAACCCCCGAGGCGGACAAGATACTCAACCAGAAGAAGATAATGGTCATTCCCGACTTCCTGGCAAATTCGGGCGGGGTTGTGTGCAGCTACTTCGAACAGGTCCAGTCAAACATGAATTATTTCTGGACAAAGGATGAAGTTCTTGGCAAGCTGGACGACAAGATGACCGAGGCGTTCTATTCGGTCCTGGAACTGTCAAAAAAGAAGAAGTGTTCGCTGAGGGACGCCGCCTACATGATCGCCATCTCGCGTGTGGCCGAAGCATGCCGGCTGCGCGGATGGGTTTGAGACAGGTTTATGGCTCAGAAACCAAAAAACCCGGCGAAAGAGAACGGCATCGCCAAGCTGATAGGCGAGATAGTCGGCAGACCGGCCGCGGCTGCAGAGGCAGGAAGCGCACCGATCTATCACATGAACAATATTCTGGTGATATCCACCGAGTATGATTATTTCATCCTTGACGAGGAAGGCCGCCTGAACTGGCTCCTGGTGCAGAAATGCAGAAAGGAAGAACGTTCGTCGGTCCCCAATCTGGTCCATGTGACCGAGGGGGGGGCTCTGGATGCTTTGAAAAACTCCGAATTCGATGCAATTCTGATATTCAACCCTCCTTCAAAGTCAGAAGTTGCAGAACTTGCCAGGGCCTTGAAATCCGTCAAATCTTTGCCTATCGTACTGATTGGCAGAAATGCTCCCGAGATGCGCGACATAATGAATTCGGCCGAGGAATGTCCGGTGGACTGGGTGTTCACATGGTCGGGGGACGGCAAGATATTCCTGGACATCATACAGTTTCTGGAGGATTCCGTCTCCGAAACGGGCGGCCCACTAATAGTCATAGGCGATAGCCAGCCACATTATTATTCCCGATTTGTCTATGATTCATACGGGATAATATCCTCTCACATGGATGCAATAATTCCGGAAGATCTGACACGATCGCAGAAACAGGCCCGCCTTAAAAAGCGCCCAAGGGTATTCCTGGCTGCAACGCTCGACCGCCTTGAACAAATTTTTAAAGTTGAAGGAAAGTCGGTTGCCTGCCTCATCGTGGACACAGGCATGGATTCCGGGAGGTCAAGGAATGATATCAATGCATTCCTTTCCCAGGTGGGGAACAGCTACCCGGGCTTGGCAATCCTTCTCATTTCATCAGAAAAGCACCCCGAATTCAAATGCGCAGACAGGGATTCATCGACATTGATGTCGGATTTCGCCCGTTTCCTTGGCGAAGCGATAGGTCCCACCATACTGATATTCAAGGACAAGTCCGGCAACGAGGTATCCAGGGCTGCAAACATCAAAGAGCTCGAGACAGCGCTTTGGAGCATCCCGGCCGAGGTATTCGAAAGCCACATGAGGAACGGGGCAATTTCAAGATGGCTGACTGTAATGATGGAGGACGACCTCTCTGCCACCCTATCGGCATTTGCGAATCTGGAGGGCGACACCGAAGGGCTCAGAAAAAAGGTGATATCCGCTGTCTCCGACCAGAGAAAGGCCACTCATCGCGGGGTCATCACCACCTACTCGAGGGGGGACACGTCCCCAGCCCGCTTCAGCAGGATCGGCAAAGGCGCGATGGGCGGGAAGGCCCGCGGCCTGGCATTTGCCGATAAATTGATTAACACCTACATGCCGGAAGGCGCGGTTCCCGGCATCAGCATCAGGATACCCAGGACCATAGTCCTCTGCTCGGACATTTTTGACAGGTTCATCGAGGAAAACAATATAATCATAGAAGATTTATATAATTATTCAGATGAAAGAATCGCGCAGAAATTCATGGAAGGCGACCTTCCCGCACCCGTCCTCGGGGACATTAGGGCTTTCGTCCGGGGAACCAAGGCGCCGATAGTGGTAAGGTCCTCCAGCCTTCTCGAGGATGCCCTGCACCATCCGTTTGCCGGGGTCTATGCCTCGCTTCTGCTTCCCAACGAGTCATGGGAGACCGACATCAGATTCCAGGAACTCTGCGCATCGGTGAAATACGTGTTCGCGTCCGTGTTCTTCCAGAAGGCGCGGACATACATGGCTTCGCTTCAGGATGTCAGGGAGGACGAGAAAATGGCCGTGGTGGTCCAGGAGCTTGTGGGCTCAAAGCATGGGTCCGTGTTCTATCCGACGATCTCCGGCGTCGCCAAATCCTACGATTACTATCCCTCCGGGAAATGCAAAGCCACCGACGGGGTTGTCAACATCGCGTTGGGCCTCGGGAAGGAGGTCGTGGACGGCGGAACCGCCTACAGGTTCTGCCCCATGCATCCGAAGACACCCAAGCATGGCACCCTGGAAAACCTCCTGGCGAATTCCCAGAAGGATTTCTTCGCCGTGGACCTCAATTCATACGTCAATATCGTCCAGAGGAACGAGGAGAGCACCATCAGACGCTTTCCCATAACCGCTGCCGAACCCCACGGTTCTCTCGAGCACACTGCATCCACATACGATCGCGGTGACGGGCGCCTTCACATAGGGATAGGGCGGGAGGGCGTCCGGGTTCTGGATTTCGGTCCCCTGCTGCAGCTCGAGACCTTCCCGATTGCCAAGCTCCTTAATGCACTGCTTCGGGCAAACGAACTGGCCGTAGGCTCTCCCGTGGAAATGGAGTTCGCAATGGACATCCCCCCCGAAGGCGCCGGACAGCCCGTGTTCTATATCCTCCAGGTGAGGAGCATGCGCTCGACGGAGCGGGATTTCGACATCGAGCTGGGGGAGCATCCGGCGGATGATATCCTCTGCAGAGCGGCTCATGCCATGGGCAACGGGGTCATATCGGGAATTAGGGACATTGTTTATGTCAAGCGCCAGAATTATGACATCGCGGACAACCAGAAAATAATTTCGCAAATACGGATGATAAACGAGAAGATGCTGAAATCGAGAACCCCGTACATCCTCATCGGCCCCGGCCGGTGGGGCTCTACAGACCACTGGCTCGGCATCCCGGTTAACTGGAGCGACATTGCCGGCGCAAGGCTTATCGTGGAAACGCCTATTGAGGAAAGGCCGGTGGATCCCTCGCAGGGCTCGCATTTCTTCCACAACATGGTGGCTGCCAGGACCGGATATCTCACGATAATCCCGGGAACCCAGAGCACCCTCGATTGGGAATGGCTTGAAAGTCATTCCCCGTTCGAAGAGACCCAGCACGTCCGGCACATCCGGCTGCCCGACCCTGTCGAGATACGCATCAACGGCGGCAAGGGCGAAGGTATAATAGTCAAGAAAGCCAAGGCAGAAGAGAGGAATGATTGAAATGAGCAATGAAAATCGGCCCATCGTTGACCCGTCAAAGGTCCTGCAGGAGAGGCTGAAAGAGCTGAATTGCATATATGGCATATCCACTCTTATACAGGACCCGTCAATAGGCCTTGACGAGACCCTCGACAAATCCATGCAGTTGATCCAGAATGCATACCAATATCCTGACATAACCTGTGTCCGGATAAGGTCGGGGGACAAGATTTTCACCACACCCAACTTCAGGGAGACAGAATGGGTGCAGTCCTCCCCGATTGCCTTCAGGAAGAAGGCCATCGGCGCGATCGAGGTGTTCTACATGGAGGAAAGGGAGGCACTCGAAGAAGGGCCATTCATGCACGAGGAACGCCGCCTCCTGAACGCTGTGGCGGACCTTCTTTCAACCTACATCGAAAGGCAGGACATCACACTCAAGCTCAACGGCTTCGAGACCAAGGACAAGGCCACGGACAAGAATGACTGGGAAATCATCCTGGAATTGCTTATCAAGACGGATCCCAGGGGTGCCCTTAGGATAACAAGGCGCATGATATATTACCTCTACAGGATCCAGAACGAGGAGATAACGTCCCTCCTGGCCAATGTCTGCCCCATCAATTCCAAGGAGATGGAGTGGTGCGGCATAAACATCCCCAACCCGAAAGAGGACGCAAAAGAGCTCCAGAGAGTCCAGAGCAAGGTCTTTGAGATTGCCAAGAAGGCCATACCCACAGAGGAGATATCCGACCTTTTCCAGACCTGGTTGAAATCCGACAAGGGCCGCCCTCTGCTGATAGCGTCCCAGAAACAGGGAATCTCATTAGGTGACATGACGAGCGAGATCAATAGGTACTGGGACATACCGGAGGACGCAAGGGCCCTGATGCCCGAGGATGAGCGCGCGATCAGCGCCGGACTCATAAGGCGATTCTTCACAGCCAGGCTAAAGTATCTCAATGTGGCCAAGGATTACATAACCCTCGACGATTTTGTGGACCTGACCAAGAGGGTAATAGGCCCGCTACAGGGCGAGGGAAAACTTGGCGGAAAGAGTTCCGGGCTCTACCTGGCCCATAAAATAGTCGAGGTGGAGAAGAAGAGGGTTAAGGAACTCCAACACATCAAGACCCCAAAGAGCTGGTATCTCACCTCTGACACCATGATGCACCTCATCCGCTACAATGACCTAGACGATCTCATCAACATCAAGTACCTGGACCCAACCGAGATAACTCAGGAACAGGCATTTCTGGAGCAACTTTTCAAGAACTCGGTGTTCCCCCCGGACATCGTTTCGGGTCTGCGCAGCATACTCAACGACGTCGGAGACAAACCCATCATCGTTCGATCCTCCAGTTTGCTGGAGGACAGTTTCGAGGCCGCCTTCTCAGGCAAATACAAGAGCCTCTTCCTGGTCAACTCGGGACCAATGGAGGATAGGCTGAACCATCTCATGAATGCGATTGCCGAGATCTACGCCTGTGTCTTCGCGCCTTCCCCTCTCGAGTACAGGAGGGAGCGCGGCCTTCTGGAATTCTCCGAAGAGATGAGCATACTGATCCAGGAGGTCGTCGGAACCCGGGTCGGGCCTTACTTCCTTCCGATATACGCCGGCGTTTCCCTGAGCAACAATGAATTCCGTTGGTCGCCAAGAATTCGCAGGGAGGACGGAATGATACGCATAGTCGCCGGCCTTGGCACGCGGGCGGTTGACCGCGTGGGCGACGATTATCCCGTGCTCATGGCCCCATTCAGGCCCGAGATAAGGGTCAACCGGCTGATTGATGAGGCAATCCAGTATTCACAGCGCTTCATCGATCTCATCAATATCGAGAAGGGTACCCTTGAGACGGTCGATTGCGCTGACCTGCTCAAAAAATACTGGGATGAATATCCCCAGGTGCACCAAATCGTGTCCATGCACAAGGAGGGCATGCTCCAACCGGCGCGCAACGTGCTGGTTGACATGGAAGGGGCGGAGATGGTGGTGACCTTCGACAAGATAATCGAGAAAACAGACCTGATTCCGCAGATCAAGGCCCTGCTCACAGTCCTGAAGAACATCCTCCACACTCCGGTCGATATCGAATTCGCCCACGACGGGCAGAACCTGTACCTGCTGCAATGCAGGCCCCAGCACCAGGGAGCGGAGGTAGGCAGGATACCGGTTCCCAAGAACATACCCTCCGCCAGAAAACTCTTCACAGGGAACAAATACATAACAACCAGCCACATTGAGAACATAGAATACATAGTCTATGTGGACCCCGGCGAATATGCCGACCTGAAGGAAAGGAATCACATGTTGGATGTGGCGAGGGCTGTAAGCATGCTCAATAAATTGCTGCCCAGAAGGCGTTTTGTCCTGATGGGCCCTGGCAGATGGGGCAGCCGCGGCGACATCAAGCTCGGCGTTCCGATCCAATACTCGGACATAAACAACACTTCGCTCTTGATCGAGATTGCGAGGCAGAGGGGCGGATATCAGCCAGACCTGTCTTTCGGCACGCATTTCTTCCAGGACCTCGTGGAGGCAGACATACATTACCTCCCTCTGTACCCCGATGAGCCGGGCAACCTTCTGAACGAGGATTTCATCGCCTACGCACCGAACAAGCTCGCAGAGGTGGTTCCGAAGTACCAGTATCTCGAAAATGTGGTGAAGGTGATTCGCATATCCGATATCGAGGACGGCGGGACCCTAACTGTGATAATGGACGGCGAGGCAAACCTTGCCCTCGCCTACACGGTCCCGGCGGACCACTGGATATGGCGTGTGAGGAAAGCCGAGGAGATCGCCGAATCCATGGACGCCGAGCTTTACGGGGTCAAAGCCATATACATAATCGGAAGCTCGAAGGATGCCACTGCCCGGGCGGCCAGCGACCTTGACCTGGTGATCCACGTGAGCGATTCGCCGGAAAAGACCGAGTCCCTGATGAGATGGCTGAAGAACTGGGATGCGAAACTTGCCGCAGAGAACCAGGAGAGGACCGGCGTGGATACCGAGACGATTCTCGACATCCATCTTGTCACCGACCAGGATATCAAGGCCAAAACCTCATGGGCGACTCATATCGATAACCCGTACAATCCTGCAAGGCAGATTAGGCTCAAAGGCAAGATTGCTGCGGAGTGAGCACCTCGCGGGTAGCATTTTCAAGATCCCCGGTTGAGAATCTCACAATTGCCAGTCCCGGGCCGTCGTGCGAAGCTCCGAAAACGTGGGTGGGACCGAGCCTCTCCCTCCATTTGCCAGTGAGCCTGATTGATTCATGAATGTGGCCGTGCAATGTCAGAAATGGCTTCTTGCTCTCGATGAACCGTCTGATGGCAATGCTTCCCACATGCGTGTCTGCCGGCGCATGGTCCACGAACTTTCCATCATTGTCCAATCTGTCCAGGCAAGTTTCGTAAGGCGGCGAATGGAACAGATAAATCGTATTCCCGGGATCCGATAATCCGGCTAGCTCAATGAGATCCTTCTCAATGGTCGAGTATCTGGCCTCTTCCGGGGAAACCTCGACGGTCCGTGTGCCCTCTTCGGGAGAAACCGCTCCCACTCCTGTGAACCTGGACACATCATATTTCTCCCAGTCCTTCAGGAGGAACGGCGAAGGCGGAACGAAAGAGTATCCTACCACGTTCAATCCGCCAAAATCAGCGACCTTTTGGTGCACGTAATCAATCGTCCCATCCTTCTCCAGCTCCAGAAAGCAATACTCGAGTATCCTGGGATCATCGTTCCCCATTATCACGAAGAACCGTGTGCCTGCCGATTTTTCCTTCGCCCTCCTGACCATGCCGCCGAACCCATTCATGAACTCACATGAATCGGCAGACATCCCATAACCCCCCGGAAGTATGTCCCCCCCGATGAATACTCCGTCCGGGCGGTCTTTCGCGATTATTCTGAACAGCAGGTCGAACCTGTCCTCCTTCCCGTGGAGGTCCGTGACAAAGACGCATTTTTTGCTGCTCATAGCTGTCCATTTAGTTCAGAGTTCTACAAATACATTTCCTTTCAAATAATAGCGAAAAAAAGTATCATTCTTTGTAATTTTGTGCGAATTTCTGCTATTCCTTTGAATTTTGTTTTATTTATTTTTATAAATGTTAAAATACTCGAAACATTATTCACCCCCTTCGCGGGCAACTGCGAAACAAGAGGAGGAAATTAAATGGTCGTAGAGAAAGTTATTGAAAGGGTGATCAGCAGGGACCCGGACCAGAAGGAGTTCCACCAGGCAGTGAAAGAGGTATTGGAATCCATCGAGCCGGTCCTGAAGAAACATCCGGAATATTTGAAAGCCAAGATTGTTGACCGCATAGTAGAGCCAGAGCGCCAGATTATCTTCCGCGTTCCCTGGGTCGATGACAATGGAGAGATCCATGTCAACAGGGGATTCCGCGTCGAGTTCAACAGCGCAATCGGGCCCTACAAGGGAGGCCTCAGGTTGCACCCGTCCGTTTACATGGGCATCATAAAATTCCTGGGGTTCGAACAGATTTTCAAGAATTCTCTCACCGGCCTTCCGATGGGCGGCGGCAAGGGGGGTTCGGACTTCGACCCGAAGGGCAAGAGCGACATGGAGGTCATGCGCTTCTGCCAGAGCTTCATGAACGAGCTCTTCAGGCACATAGGTCCCGACACGGACGTGCCCGCCGGGGATATCGGCGTCGGGGGCAGGGAGATAGGATACCTGTATGGCCAGTACCGAAAAATCACAAACAGATTTGACTCCGTGCTCACCGGGAAAGGGCTCAAGTGGGGTGGCTCACTGGCCAGGCCCGAGGCGACAGGATACGGCTGCTCGTATTTCTGCGAGGAGATGCTCAAGGCCAGGAATGAGACATTCAAGGACAAGATCGTGGCCATCTCCGGCTCGGGCAACGTCGCCCAATACGCAGTCCAGAAGGTCAACCAGCTCGGCGGAAAGGTAGTTACGCTTTCCGACTCTGCGGGTTCGATATACGACCCGGACGGAATCACCGGCGAGAAGTGGAACTTCATCATGGACCTAAAGAACGTGAAGCGCGGCCGCATCTCTGAATATGCCAAAAAATTCGGCGTCCAGTATTACGAAGGCAAGAGGCCCTGGGTTGTCGTTGACGGCCCGATCCACGTAGCAATGCCCTGCGCAACCCAGAACGAACTGAATCTCGCAGAGGCGAAGCATCTGGTGGACAACGGCGTCATAGCGGTTTCAGAAGGCGCGAACATGCCCACCGAACCCGACGCGGTCGATCACTTCATCTCGAACAAGATATCGTTCGGACCCGGCAAGGCGGCCAACGCAGGCGGTGTCGCCACGTCCGGAATAGAGATGATGCAGAACCACATAGGCACATCCTGGACATTCGAGGAGGTCGACCGGCAGCTCCACCAGATAATGGTGAATATCCACGCCAACAGCGCGGCAGCGGCTGCAAAGTACGGCTCTCCCGGCAACTATGTGGTCGGCGCGAATATCGCCGGCTTCGTGAAGGTTGCCGACGCGATGATGGACCAGGGCGTAATCTGAGAAAAATAACATTCAATGCCCGGCCCTTCGGCCGGGCACCTTTTCACTTTTCCTTTCTTGCAATTCCTCTTCCGGATCGTCCGTCGACGAGGAGCTCGATTCCGAAGGGGAGTTCTGCATGCGTCACGTAGTCGAGTTTTCTCTTTGTCTCAATTCCTTCTAGCCAGCTCCAATCCAATGCAGCATCCCCCGAACCGAACGGGACTGTGAAATACATGATTCCCAGCGATGTGATATTGTGGAAGAAATGGGTTCCGTGCGAGGGGTCTATCCTGAACCCCTCGAGCCCGACCTCCACCATCGCCCTGGCCCTCGATATCTCCCTCCACTCGACCGGTATGCCCAGGAACCTGTCCCTTGTGCCCCACCGACCTGGACCTATGAGCAGGTACGGCCTGTCCAGGCTCGCATTCACTTCTCCTATCTCCCTCGCCATCTCCTGTGTTTTCGTGTTGTCGAAGTCCGAGGGGCTGACGAACACCACATCCCGGATACCCCTGAGCATGCCATTGCCGAGCGCCTTGGCCGAATAAATGAACGCATCGGTTCTGTCCCCGTCCGTTATGGTCACACTCGTCTTCTCCTTCATCGTCGTCATGGGCCGCACCTGAAGGACATTGAACTCGGGTCTATCAGAGGCATCGAGCCCCATTGCGAATTCCATCTCCACCGGCAACCCCATCCCGGCTGCACCGAAATCCAGCAGCTTTTCGATGACCCCGGGCAAAGGCAGCATACCGTATTTCAGGATACCAGAGAATGTGATGACCCTCGGACCGTCAGCCCCGGTGCCGTCCCTCATCCTCCCATCGGCAGGGTCATAGGTGCTTGCCACATAACTCAGGGTACCGTCTTGCTCGGCTTCGGACACCTGAAGTTTCGCAAGAGTTGAATCATCGCCGTTTCTCAGATTGACATCTTCCGGGGCCATGTCCAGGCAGTAGAAGTGACTCTGCGTGTTCTTTATTATATCGGCCGGCGTCGAGAAGCCCGGCGTTACGGCGGGGTTCTTTGGGGAGAATGCCAGCACCTTTCCGCCCTCCACGATGATCTTTCCCAGGCCGAGCGCGACGCTTACGATGCCGTCCTCTCTTTCCAGCGGAGCCACAGGGTAGAAGTTGAAGGACTGGGCGACACCGGAGAATAATGGGTAGAACCGATCTCCGTAGATATTGCCGACCATCTTCTGCAGGACTATCGCCATCTTTTCTTCTTCGGAGGTGTGCACCGTGTTCTGGATATAGGCTTTGGCGGATGCCTGGAATGCCGATGCATAGACCAGCTTAATCGCATCCAGGAGGTGCGAGAGCCTCACGCCCTCATCTGAGTTGTTGTTTGGGAGCATGAAGGTCGAATAAATCCCGGCAAAAGGCTGATTTTGGCTATCCTCCAGCAAGCTTGAGGAGCGCACAGCCAACGGTTCATTCACATGCTTCAGGTATTCCTTCAGCGCCTTCACGATATCCTCCGGCATTTCCCCTCTGAGGAATATCTCCTTGATTTCGTCATCCCCCGGGCTCCGGTTCAAGACCTCCCCCAGTTTATTCCCCTCGATGAACCTGTCGAATATCTCTGTCCCGATGACCAGGGTGTCGGGGATGCGGACGCGGCATTCGGGTATTCTGGAGTCGATGTTCTTCTGGGCGAACAGGGCGAACAGGAAAGCAAGTCCCCTGCCCTTGCCCCCGAGCGATCCGCCCCCCAACCTTGTGAACGTTTCCTCCAGCTCGAAATTCTGTTGCCAGAAATCTGTAATCATTCCGCGCCGCTTGTTCCGGTCCAGTTCCCTGAATGCGGCGGCCAGGTATTTCCTGATGTCCTCCTCGTCTCTGAAATCAGAGACCTTCTTCGGCCTGAGCTTCAGGGCCATGCCGATCTCGCCGCGGGCCATCAGCCAGTTCGAGAATTGATTGGCGCCCGCATGGTATCTCAAAGACTCTGCGGGCACCTTGTCCAGGAGTTTCAGGAATTCAGCCATGTCTCCGGCGCTTCCGATAGAATCGCCCGCAGGCGTTTTGAAAACAAAATCTCCGAAGCCCAGGGACTCCTTGAAGAACCTTCTCAGGTCATGGATAAGCCTGTCGGAATGCTTTCCGATGAATTTCACGTTCAATTCCTCGGCCTTTTCCCTGTGGGCATCGTCCGAGGACTGGACCAATATCGGTATGCCCGGGTCGAGATGCTTAATCAATTCGAAGCCCGCCAGCTCCAGCTCCTCCCCGTTCCTCGTGTAGGTCACATCTGTGATGACACCCAAAATGTTCTCCCGGTAGAGGTTGTATTTCTCGATTGCTTCTTCGAAGGTCTCCGCGAGCACTATCTTCGGCCTCGCCCTTTTCCTGTAGGTCTTCTCCTGCTCGTTCAGGCTGTCAGAGATGAGCTCCTGGGTCTGGAGCATTATTTCCCTGTACACTATGGGGAGGAACATCGAGTAATATTTCGGAGAGTCCTCGACCAGGAGGAGCACACGCACAAAGGCGTCGCTCGTATCGGCACTCACGTTCATGAGGTCCTCCACGAATTTGGTTATCGCAAAGAAAAGGGCAGAATCCCCGTTCCAGTAGAACACCTTGTCAATCTCATCTCTTTTCCCCGGCATGCAGTAGACGGGAATCTCTGCGGTGTCAGTGAGAAGCAGGATCACCGGAATCCCGGGCTGGATCGCCTTCGCCTCCCTCCCGAACTCGAACGGATCCCTGTCCGTGAGCCTGGGCATTGTGATTATCATGTCATAATTCTTGCGCTCCAGCGCTTCGAGGGCAAGTTGACAGCTGTCCACCCTGGTCACCGTTGGCGGGGATGAGGAAATGGACATCGCCCTGTACTCTCCGGATATGCGGTCGGAAAGCAGCCCTTCCTCTTCAAGGATGAAAGCATCGTACAGGCTGGAAACCAACAATATGTCATAGACCCTGTGTTTCATGAGGTCGGAAAGTCCGCGTTTGTAATCGCCGTTATGACCGTTCCTTGGGTCATTCCCGGCAAGTCGTGGGGGCTCCATGATGCCGGCTAATAATTCATTGTATTAAATGGTTTGAGGTCGGAGCGGGTCAGCGCTTTGCAGGCATCTCGCAAGTCATGTCGTCAGGCAGCGCCCCCGGCGCCTGTTGGACCTTCTTGACGCCCATCAGCTTCTCGTGCATGTCCATTGCAGATTTCTTGCCTGCGCCCATGGCCTCGATGACCGTGGCCATGCCAGTGACGATGTCGCCGCCGGCCCAGACGCCTTCCTTTTTGGTCTTGCCCCATTCGTCCGCGACGATGTAGCCCCACTTGTTGAGCTCCAGCCCCGGGGTGGATGTGGTCAGCAGTGGGTTGGCGCCTGCGCCAATTGCGTTGATGACCAGGTCGCAGTCGATGACAAACTCCGAATTCGGGACCGTAACGGGCCTTCGGCGGCCGGATTCGTCGGGCTCGCCAAGTTCCATCCTCGAGCACTTGAGGCCCTTCACCATGCTGTTCTCGTTGCCGAGTATCTCGATGGGGTTGGTGAGAAGGTTGAGTTTCACGCCTTCCTGCTCCGCATGATGAATCTCCTCGGCGCGGGCAGGCATCTCGTCCCTGCCCCTGCGGTACACAATGAAAACTTCCCCTCCCAGCCTCAGCGCAGTCCTGGCCGCGTCCATGGCTACGTTGCCGCCGCCAATGACGCAGACTTTCTTTCCCTTCACGATTGGGGTGTCGTATTCCGGGAACCTGTAGGCTTTCATGAGGTTGCTCCTTGTAAGATATTCATTCGCCGAATACATCCCGCCGAAGTTCTCTCCCGGGATGCCCAGGAACTTGGGAAGTCCGGCCCCGACACCTATGAAAACGGCGTCAAAGCCCCTCTCGCCCAGCAGCTCATCCACAGACACGGTTTTACCGGCTATCTCGTTGAGTTTGAGATGAACCCCAAGTCTGACTAGGTAATCCACTTCCTTCTCCACAATTGCTTTGGGAAGCCTGAACTCCGGGATGCCGTACATCAGCACGCCTCCCGGCTTGTGGAAGGCCTCGAATACCGTCACGTCATAGCCAAGCAGAACCATGTCCCCGGCCACTGTGAGGCCGGACGGTCCCGAACCGACGACGGCTATCCTCTTGCCGTTCGGCTTGGCTTTCTGCGGGAGCTGGATGAGATTGTTCTCCCGCTCAAAATCCGCGGCGAACCTCTCCAGCCTTCCGATGGCGATAGCCCTTCCCGCTTTGTTGAGGACGCACTGGGCCTCGCACTGGCTCTCCTGGGGGCAGACGCGGCCGCAGACAGCCGGAAGCGCGTTGGTCTCCTTTATCTTTCTTGCCGCTTCCGCGAATTTCTCTTCGGCGATGAGCTTGATGAAACCGGGGATGTTGATGTTGACGGGGCAGCCGCACACGCAAGCCGGTTTCTTGCATTGGAGGCAGCGCTTTGCCTCCTCGACGGCCATCTCAGGGGTGTAGCCCAGGGGCACCTCCAGGAAATTTGTTGCCCTGACCTTGGGGTCCTGCTCCGGCATTGGAACGCGGTCCTTCCTCTTCGGTTTCGGCGCGTCGGTCATTTCTTCGCCTCCTCGACATATTTCTGAAGGGAGCATTTTTCCTCGGCCAGGTAAATCTTCTGCCTGGAAGTGAGAAGGTTCCAGTCCACCTGGTGGCCATCGAACTCAGGTCCGTCGACGCAAGTGAATTTCGTCTCGCCGCCCACGTTCACGCGGCAGCCGCCGCACATTCCTGTGGCGTCTATCATTATTGAGTTCAGGCTGACGATTGTTTTCACTCCGAAGGGTTTGGTGGTCAGGGAACAGAACTTCATCATCGGCACAGGCCCTATCGCATAGACGATGGCGACCTTCTCCCTCTCGCATATTTCTTTCAGGGGCTCTGTTACCAGGCCCTTCCTGGCGAATGTGCCGTCGTCCGTGGTGATGATATGCTCGTCACAGACTGTGGCAATTTTATCCTGCCAGAACAGAAGGTCCTTCGTCCTTGCCCCCTGAATGCAGATGACCTTGTTCCCGGCCTTCTTCATCTCCCTTGCAATGGGATAGATGGGTGCAGTTCCGACGCCGCCGGCCACGAGCACTACTGTTCCGTGATTTTTAATTTCAGAGGCATGGCCCAGCGGCCCGACGAACGCATAATATGACTGCCCGGCTTTCATCGCAGCCAGTTTGTAGGTCGAGGTTCCGATTGCCATGAAAACTATCGTGATGGTCCCCTTCTCCCTGTCGAAATCCGCTATGGTCAGGGGCACGCGCTCCCCCTTCTCGTCCGGCATAACGACCAAAAACTCTCCTGCTTTCGCTTTCCTTGCAATCTCCGGTGCCTCGACCACCGCTTCGAATATGGTGGGCACAAGCTCCCTCATGCTCAGTATCTTGGACATCTGCTTTGCCTCCTTGGATTGACTGGATATTAATCATATACTTATATTTTTGTATTTCTAAAATATTATAATAATAAATGTATTTTATAATCATTGATATGGTTTTCTTTTTATTTTATCTCTTTCATCTTGCTCCTTATTACCCCGAGTATCACCTTGGTTTGATTTATTGTGCCTGTGATCTCAGGCCAAAGATATATCTTTTTCATGGCCCCGAAGCTGTTATCGGAGAATTTTTCATGCAGGCGCTCCTCCCACATGAAGTGGTCCCTGAACCTTTCAAAGGTGCTGAAATACAGCAGGTTGTACATGCCCGTATGCCCCTGAAACGCCATTGGAATGTGTGGGTCATCTCTTATTGATTTGATTATCTTTTCCTTATTATTGTTGATGCGCACCATGCTGAAGACCAGTATGGATTCGGGCGGAACCAAGAAATGGGGAAATCGACACACAGGTTTGGAAACAATGCCCGCCTCAGACATGGCATTTATTCTTTTTTCTATAGTTCGCCTGTGTGTATTGAGGCTTCTCGCCAGATGATTTTCGTTGGTTTTTATTCCTTCTCCGAGCAACAGCATCTTCAAAATACTGAAGGACAACTCGGAAAACGAATAGCCGTTCAATTTCAATTCTCCCTTGTCCTTGAATATCTTTTCCAGATAATACAGACTGGAATTTGGCTCATATTTGATCAACAGCTTGTTGTTCAGGAAAAGGACGTCAGCTGGGAAACGGTGTTCCAGATGAGGTAACCAGCCTTCCTTCACGATTTTCTCTTTCCACTCAAAATATGTTGACATATCCTGGTGAAATTCAAAGAGAAGGGCGTTATATCCCTCATCCCATGCTCTGAACGCCGCGAATATGTTTTCGTCGTTGCGAGTAAAATTCTCCACATGCTCGTTCTTCGGTAAATCTGCCCTCACAACGGCGAATAAAGGGCGCAGGTTGAACATTTCCAGAAACGGATAATACGGTGGCTTGATGATGTTGTGGTCGAAGAGCTCTTTGACATACCCATTTATTGTATTTCTGTGCTTTTTCAATTTTTTGGATATAAAATTGACATTGATGGTTACCCCTTCTCCAGAACAGATTTTTTCGAGAATCCTGAGATTCAGTTTATCGTTAATCATGCTTTCTGCATGAAATGTAACTATCACTATTAATATTTTTAGGAACAATTTATATCAAAACGGTTTTTTATTAACTATATTTGTTAGGCAATAAAGTATGTCCTCCTCATTATATGTACATTATGTCTATATTACTTAGTAAAGAATACAAATATATGATATATTTTTTAGGATAATTTGTAATATCAGATTAAATAGAACTATTTTTTATACGCTGATTGATTACAATGATAGTAAATGACGTAAATATTGACAATAAATGTCAAAATGCGCCTGTTAAGAGTAAACCGAGGGTTGCCATTTTTGATTTCGCAAGTTGCGAAGGGTGCGAACTGCAGATAGCCAACCTCGAAGAGGATATTCTTGAGGTAATCGACCGCGTCGACATCGTTTCCTTCCGTGAGGTCATGAAGGAGCATTCCGATGAATACGATGTTGCATTCATCGAAGGCTCCATCAACCGGCCGATCGACGAAGAGAGAATCAAAGGCATTCGTTCCAGAGCGAAGATTCTCATCGCCATGGGCGACTGTGCCTGTACCGGGTGCGTCAACAAGTTGCGCAATGACTGGTCCCCGGAGGATGCCAGGAAGGAAGTGTACCCCGATGCCGCAAAGCAGGTTAAGGACAATGAATTTTTTAATATATTTCCGGCCAAGGCTGTAAATGAAGTTGTTGATGTGGACTTCTATATCCGGGGCTGCCCGATACGAAAGGAGCAGTTCCTCTACTACGTTCGAAGGTTCGCCACGATGCCACCCAGAAAGAACATGAATCTCAGATTTGATATTTCCCCCAAGGAAATGGAAGTGGATAAGCGCTCAATAATACATTACGACCCTCAGAAATGCATACTCTGCAAGCATTGCCAGATTATCTGCAACGACGTTCTGGATGTCCATGCAATCGGTGTATCCATGAAAGGCAATGAATCAATAATATCCACTCCGTTCAACAAGGGCCTGGATGCAAATAATTGCATAAATTGCGGACAGTGTCTTGTGAACTGTCCGGTCGGTGCATTTTCTGAGGACTCGCACATAGAGATTGCCAGGTCAATCCTGGAGGACAAAAAGAGCTTCACCGTGGTCGTCATAGATCCGATAGCCATGGCATCGGCGATGGAAGTGCTCCAGACCTCGGAAACACAGTTGGCCCCGGTCATTCAGAGCACTATATCTATATTCAGGCAGATGGGTGCCAAAAAGGTGCTTGATTTCACCAACTTCATGTACCTCTCCATCGCGGCTCAGGGGGAACACATCCGCAACCACCATGAGATGAGCTTCGCCTCATGGTGTCCCAGCGCAAGCATCTTCGTCAGACAATTCTATCCGCAGTACAGGAAATACCTTCGCCCCGAATTCGAACCCGCAAACGTGATGGTGGACCTGCTCAGAAGGCGCTACGGAAAGAAGAACCTGAAAATCATTCTCATCAGCCCCTGCATAGTTCACAAGGGAAACACGAACATAGATGCAGTGCTCACTGCCAGGGAACTTCCCCGTTTCCTCAAATCATGTGAGGCCGACATTGATTTCTATTCACCGACAGGTATGGATTTCGACACGGAATGCGCCATGACCACTACATTCCTGGGAGGCGCCAGAAACGACCATACATATTCGCTGCCCATACTGGAAGCCGCTTACATGGGTAAATTCAAGAACCTGGATTCCGCCCTTGATGTCAAGACCGTCGGAGACTATGCACACGAGGTATCCTACGACAGCGAGGAAGGGTTCTTCAATGCCCTGGTGATAGAGGACATTGCAAAGACCAACCGATACCTTGAGAAAGATATCCGGAAGTACAATCTTGTCGAATTGTACCCCTGTCTGGGCGGTTGTCTCACAGGCGGCGGCCAGATACTGACAACATCACCGGAGGTCGTTGAACGGAGAAAGGCTTTGCTGAAGGAATACAAAGGGACTATACAGAGCCATGACAAATTCATCTCAAACATGATTTCTGCATACGAGTCATGCAAGGGCGGTGAGTAAATGGATGCAAAGGACATTTTCATCATCGACACCGTTCTTGATAAATACAAGGACGTAAAGGATCCTGCTCTGATAATCCTCCAGAACGTACAGGCTGTGCTTGGATACGTCGGAAAAGAGTACCTCGAATACATTGCTGAGAAGACAGTTTATTCGCTCACCGAACTCTACGGTATCGTCACATTCTACCCATCATTCAGACTTGAGCCGCCCGGCAAACATATGATAAAGGTTTGCCAGGGCACAGCATGCCATGTCAGGGGCGGGGAGAAGGTTCTCAGGGAAATCCAAACGCAGTTGTGCATCAAACCAGGTGGCACAACCGAGGATCGCCTTTTCTCGCTGGAATCTGTCAGATGTCTCGGGTGCTGCGGACTTTCTCCGGTCATAATGATCGACAACGAAACATATGGCAGGGTGAAGCCGGCCAAAATCCGTGAGATTCTGAATAAATACCGGGGGGGGAGCAAATGAAGATAACCAAGAGGATGGATATTGAGGACCAGGCGAAAGCCGGCCTATCAAGCCTTAACAGCGATAAGCCCCAGCTCCTATTCGGGCTGGCCACCTGCGGAATAGCGGCAGGGGGAATGCCTCTCAGGGATTTTGCCGAACAATACCTTGCCGAGAAAGGCTCCGATGCGGAGATTGTTTCCATCGGATGCATCGGCATGTGCCACGCAGAGCCATTGGTTGACGTTAAACTTCCAGGCATGCCCCGAGTCACATACGACAGCATGACGGTCGAGAAGCTCAAACAGGTAATCGATGAACATCTGTTCGGGGGGAAACCGGTCAAGAAATTTGCCCTGGCCCAGTTATCGGATGAACTTTCCGAATGCATGGACGGTACCTTCCATTACGAAAAGAAATACGAGGGGATACCCACATACCAAGAGCTTCCTTTCTTCTCAAAGCAGATGAGGATAGTTTTGAGGAACTGCGGTATCATCGACCCGGTGAGCCTCAAGGAATACATTGCCAGGGGTGGCTATAAGAGCGCCTTCAAGATGCTCCAGGAACTGAAGCATGAAGAAGTCATTAACATAGTCAAGAAGTCGGGCGTGAGAGGCCGCGGGGGCGCTGGGTTCCCCACTGGCCTGAAATGGGAGTTCTGCGCCAAGGCCCCGGGCGATATAAAATACATAATATGCAACGCGGACGAAGGAGATCCGGGAGCATACATGGACCGCGCCGTGCTGGAGGGCGACCCCCACAGCGTCATTGAAGGCATGATAATCGGAGCCTATGCCATGGGTGCGACAGAGGGCTACATCTATGTCAGGACCGAATATCCGCTTGCGATAAAGCACCTCAAGATAGCCCTTGCCCAGGCAGAGAAAGCCGGGCTGCTGGGCGAAAGAATTTTCGGAACAGATTTCAGCTTCCGCATACACATCCGCGAGGGCGCCGGCGTGTTCGTCTGCGGCGAAGAGACCGCCCTTATCCATTCCATCGAGGGGGAAAGGGGCGAACCAAGGCCAAGGCCGCCATTCCCGGCGTCCAGCGGGCTCTGGGGCAAGCCCACGAACATCAACAATGTCGAGACCTGGGCCAACATCCCCCTGATAATGCAGAGGGGCGGCGAATGGTTCTCGAAAATCGGAACACCGAAGAGCACCGGGACCAAGGTGTTCTCGCTTGTCGGGAAGATTAACCGGGCAGGCCTGGTAGAGGTTCCCGCCGGCATCCCGCTCAAGGACATAATCTACGAGATGGGTGGCGGATGCCCCAAAGGCAGGAAGGTCAAAGCAGTACAGACAGGCGGCCC
>DAJR01000039.1 GCA_002496385.1 Methanomassiliicoccales archaeon UBA147
GCCCTGAAAGGCTGAGCGTTCTCGGCATCTGCGCAGTAAACTACCAGCCCGGCGGAAATGCCAGTTCTTTTAAGGGCTGATGGTTTACAAGAATGGTAAATGGGTGATGTGAAATAATTGTAGAGGGGCCAGGGGCTTTGCTTTCAAAATGGTGTAAAGGGGCTAGGGATTGCTGGCTGNNTGAACAGCCAGCACAAAACAAATGACACCAGCCCTAGTCCCTAGACCCTAGTCCCTAGACCCTAGTCCCTAGACCCCTAGATTTACAAAGATAAACAAACCCTTTCAAGGGCTGGTAGTTTATAGTCGCTGGGTTATCATCTTGTCGTCACGATGCAGCCGCTTTCCGTGATGAGGACTGTGTGCTCGGTCTGCGACACCATTCCGCCCTTTATCTCGCTCAGTATAGGATAGGTGGCAATGACGCCGTGCCTAAGAAGCCTCTTGAGCAATTTATCTGACCTGGGGGTTCTCTTGGCGACCCACCGCTCGGGAAAAGGGAGGAACTGGAAATCGTCATGTATCTGCTTGAGCATGTCATCCAGCTCTTTATCTCCCATCTCCTTCATCCTGATTATCTTGTAGATGTTCCCGCTCTTTCTTCCCGCGACCCGGCCCACGCCGTTTGTCGCGAACGGCTCCACGGCCACGGCCATCCCCGGTTTCAGGTCTGCGGTCGAATCGTCGGCGATGTTCGGAACGCTGATGCCTGCATGGAGATTGAATCTCTCCAGGCTGTGGCCGGTGAGGTTGCTCACCGGTTCGAAACCCCTGGACTTTATCCCCCTTTCGATAATGCCCCCGATGGTCCGCACCATCACCCCCGGCCCGACCGAGTCGAGCGCCATCTCCAGGGAGTCGCTCGAAGCGCGGATGAGCTGTGTCCATCTCCCGGTCGAAATCTCCACCGTGACCGCAGTATCGGCGATGTATCCGTCCACATGGACGCCCAGGTCTATCTTCACGAGCTCGCCGGGTTTGAATCTCAGCGGGTCATCGGAATGCGGGGTGTAATGCGCGGCTATGCTGTCTATGGCCAGGTTTGTCGGGAATGCGGGCTTGCCCCCAAGACGGACAGTCTCCGTTTCCACGAACTCGGCAACATCCTCAAGCAGAGTGCCCTCCGTCATCATCTCGACGGCTTGCTTCCTGACCTTCGAAGCAATCTGGCCGGCCTTCAGGTATTTCTCCCTGACATCATCGTTCATCGTATCTCCCCATTTCTTCCCTGGATAGGGCACCCTCCCTAATTATTTTTGGTTCGGCGCCGGTGAAATCTATAAGAGTGGTGGGCTGGCCTGCCAGCGTCCCTGAATCAATGTAGAACGAGACTCGGTCCCCGAACTGCGCTACCAGTCCGTCGGCATTTCCGGGGGTGGGGAGGCCGTGAAGGTTGGCAGAGGTCGATGTCACCGGACCCAGGAATCCGACGAGCGAGGATGTGAGCCGGGAGCAGGGAAGCCTAACTGCCAGCGTCCCACGGTGTACCAGCGCCGCGGGGGCGGGATTCCCGGATGGCAGTATGGCGGTTATGCGCGTATCGCACGATTCGAGGAAGGGCCTGAATATGTCAGGGACAGCGCACAGCTCTTTCAGCTGGGCGGCATTGGCCATGACGGGAAGCGGAACGTCCCTGGGCCTTGACTTCAGTTCGAACAGGGCGCGGACGGCTTCTTCGGACCGAATGCTGGCTCCGAGGCCGTAGAGCGTGTTGGTGGGATAGACGAACAGCCCCCCCAGGTCCGCGCTTTCCTTCAACCGGGACAGAAATTCCCCCGGTAGTTCCCTGTCCGCAGGCCATTTGAAAATTTCCGGCATGCTATCCGTATCTCCCTATCAGGCGGAGGTGCTTCAGGCTGAGGCCCACATGAGCACCGGCATTGCCTTTCACCGAGGGGCCGTGGCCCGGGTGGAGGTCCTCGAATTCCAGCCCGGAGAGCTTCTCGACCGAGGCCAGGAGCTGGTCGTAATTCCCTGTTTCAAGGTCCCACCTTCCGACGCCGCCGTCCGCGAAGACAGTGTCTCCCGAGAAGAGGCTGCCGCCCCCTATGAGGCACATGCTCCCGACAGTGTGGCCGGGCGTGTGGATCACCTTGAGACTGTCGCCTTCGCCGAGGTCGATGGAATCGCCTTCCCTGAGCTTTGTCACAGGCATGGGCCCGATACGCCCGCCGAACAGCGTGGCGCCGGTGGACTCCTGGTCTCCGGATGTTAATGATTCTGCGTCGTCAGCATGCGCGAATATCTCCCCCCCGTACTCGCCGTAGAAGGACATTGCCCCGCCCACATGGTCGATGTGCCTGTGGGTGAGCACTATCCTCTCCAGCCGCCTTCCGCGGAGAATTTCCTTTACCTGTTCCGCGCAGAAGGAGATGTCGGGTTCCCAGCCCGAATCCACCAGGCAAGGCTTCTTAGCATCAATCAGGAATATGTTCCCGCTGAACCCCCGGCCCTCGATCGCATGGACTTTCATGGCACCGGATATAGAATACAATATATATTTCATATATCCTGCTATTATTGATAAATTTAAATGCGCACGCGCGTTGCCTGGTACGATGACCCCCGAACTCTACCTGAGGGAAGCGAATTGCCTGGCTACGGCGGAGGCCGAGATGGAACGGATAGGCGCCTGCCGCGAGGGGATTGACATAATGCTCCCGAAGATGCGGCATTTCGTGTTCATGGCCAGGAAACTGGACCCGCGCGGGGCGACCATCCTGAAGCAGGAGATGCTGGCGGTCGGGGGCGAGGCAGCAATTTCCTACAATGCCCTCTGCGACCTCACCAAGCCAACTGACTGTCTTCTCTCCGGCACGGAAAGGCAGTTCGGGATAGCCATGGGCAAGCTGGAACTCCAGCCGTTCGGGATGAAGTGTCTCGCGGGGCAGCTACGGAGCGCCCTGCAGAACCTCCGGTCCGCCGAACCGATGCAGTTTGGCGCCATGAGGCTGGACAGAACCATGGTCATGGGCATTGTCAATGTGACGCCGGATTCGTTCTCCGATGACGGCACCCAGGACGCCGTCGAAGCAGTGGAGAAGGCGCTGGCGATGGAAAAGGCCGGTGCGGACATCATCGATATCGGCGGGGAGTCCACCAGGCCCGGGGCGAGCCCAGTGAGCGCCGGGGAAGAGATGGCCAGGGTCATCCCCGTGATAAAGGCATTGGCAGGCAGGCTGAATGCCCCCATCTCGATAGACAGCCGCAAATCCGAGGTCGTCGAAGCGGCGCTGGCTGCGGGAGCCTGCATCGTGAACCTTGTCGGCGGGATAAGGGACGGGGCGATGGCCAAGGCGGTTGCCGGGAGCCGGGCTCCGGTCATCCTGATGCATATGAGGGGGGAGCCGGCGACGATGCAGGACGACCCCCGATACGATGACGTTATGGACGACATAGTCTCGGATTTGAGAGACCAGGTCAAGATGGCCGTCGAGGCCGGCGTCGAGCCCCGGAACATCGCCCTGGACCCCGGCATAGGTTTCGGCAAGACCCTGGGGCACAACCTGGAGATACTGAGGCGCCTGGGCGAGATGAGGATATTGGGCCTGCCCATAATGGTCGGGGCCTCTCGAAAATCCTTTATCGGGAAGGTGATGGACGCGGAGGCCGGGGACAGGCTGGAAGGGAGCGTCGCCGCCGCCGTGAGGGCCTCGGCCAACGGTGCCAACATCGTCCGCGTGCACGATGTTGCAGAGACTGTGAAGGCCCTGAGGATTGCGGACGCCATAATGAGGGCTTCCAAACGCTAATTGGTTTTGATAGATTAGTAAGGTAATAGGTCAGGATTCTGGGGTTGACCCCTCTGATATTTTAGATTGTAGATTTTCGATTTTTCACAGTTTGCTGTTTTTTCATTTTTTGGGGGGTAACGGGGTCTAGGGGCTAGGGGCTTTGCCTGGAAAACGGGATAAAGGGGCTAGGGATTGCTGGCTGTCCTGAACAGCCAGCAAAAACATATGTTGGCAACCCTAGACCCTAGTCCCTAGACCCATACATAAATATCAATATTTTAACACCAAATCATTGAACACTTACCATTCTGCCAAAAGTATTAATAAAGAATGAACCCTTGATAGCCACAATGGGCACAAGAATCGCTTTCCTGCTGTCTGTCATTATGGTTGTCTCGGGCCTCAGCATCCCGACTGATTCGTCCGGAACGGCTGAACCAGGTTTCCCAGCCGCGGCGGGAGCGCCGGTATCAGGTGTTGTGCTCAAGCAGTATGACTGGAACGTCACATCGGAGGAGGCATTCGTCAATGCCACCATCTACCTGACTGGAAACCTCACCGTCCAGAGCGCCGGAGTTCTGAGATTTGCGAACACAACTCTGGCAATCAATCTCGGTTATAACGGCCAGTTCAAAATCACCGTGGACGGATTATTCACAATGGATGACCTGGACGGGAATTCATCCACCCAGTCCGATGCGAGCCGCATCGTCTCGAACATTACCTCTTTCAAATACGCGATGACTGTGCGCTCCAATTCAAAAACATTTTTCAACAACAGCGTGATTCTGCACGCCGGATACGACAGCCTGAATCCCGGCATATCTGTCCTGTCGAATGCGGCCAATTTCGACGGGATGCTGTTCCAGAACTGCCGTTACGGGATCAGCCTCAAGGCCAGCGGGTCCAAGGTGGTCAACAGCAGCTTCAAATCCTGCTATATCGGCGTGTATTCGTATTTCTGCAACCCGGTTCTGAGGAACCTCACGGTAACCGACTGCACTGCAATTGGGATGTATCTTTTTTACTCGACGCCAGTGCTCTCAAATTGCCTGCTTGAGAGGAATCGAATAGGGATATCGCTTCAGAACTCGAACCCGGACATCATTGAGTGCACTGTCGCCAACTCTTCGAGCATCGGGGTGAATGTCCAGCAATCATCGCCCCTGCTCGTCGATTGCGCGCTTGCGAACGCGCTTGACATGGATGTGGCCCAAGGCTCTTTCCCTGACCTGCTCAACACCACGTTGAACGAATCCACGGTAAGGGTGGCTCTGGGACAGCATGTCTCCGTCGGCCGGCATTTGGAAGCCCGTGTGGTGAACCAGACCGGCGCCCCCTGTCAGGATGTGTATGTTGCGGTGATTGACTCGGAGGGAAACGCGGCTTCCTGCGGCACCACCGACCAGGACGGGACGGCTTTTAATCTGGCATACAGGGAAAGATACATCACAAGGGAGGGCACGATAGAGATGGACAGCCACAGGCTGCTCGCGTTTTCCAGCGACGGCATGAATACCACCTTCGGCGAGAACAGCACTGCTGAGTTGGCAGGGACCGTGCCAGTCGTGGTGACCGAGGCGAATCCCCCCGATGTCGAGATATGGCAGAACGGCGAGACAATCTCGGATTCCAGACTGTTATCCAGCAAGAAACTGATAGCCCTCGGAAGCCTGACGGTCACGACAGGGGGCAGCCTTCAGCTGGAGGACAGCCAGTTCATGTCATTCTCATCCGGCACAGGCACGATATCGTGTGTATCCGGGGGGCTGGACATCCGGAGGTCAACCGTTTCGGCGATAGGCGCGGCAAGGAGGCTGGCACCATCTGCGCTGTACATATCCGTCGATTCGGCAAGCACATTGAACGTCGAGGACTCCGGATTCAGATGGCTGAGCGAATTCAGGCTTCGCAGCCTTTCAACCCAAATAAGCAACACGTCAATTGACCATGCCTCTGTCTCCGGGATAAGAATTGAGAATTGTGCCCCGGCAATCACGGGGCTCAGAATAGATTGGGCCCCGAGGGGGCTTTCTCTGACCGGCGACAGCTCGGCGATATCGGGCATGGACATAGGACGCTCGAGTGAATACGGCATATACGCCAGCCAGTCATCCGCCGGCATTGAATGCTCATCCATCACCGATTCTGCCATCGGGGTTTACTCCTACGGCGGCAACATGGCCTTCTCTGAAGTTGGTATTCGGGACTGCGATTACGGCATCTTCGGATATAATTCCGATTTCAACATCGCCGATTCGTCCTTCAGTAGATTGGCGGTGGCTGGCCTGCAATTTATAGATTCCGGGCTGAGCCTCGACGGGGGAACGGTGACCGATTGCGGAAACGGACTTATCACGCAGGGAGCCACGACAGCCTGGGTGGAAGGAGCAAACTTCACCGGAAACGGGATCGGGCTCAAAGTGGAAGGCTGCGCCCCGGTCCTGCTGAACTGCTCGATGGCGGATTCCCTCGAGGTCGAGGTCGGCCGCGGGTCCTCGGCGGCGCTCGTGAACTGCAGCTTCGACCACGGGAAAACCACGGTCAGCGTCTCCGGATACATCGACATAGGGGACTGGACGGATGTGCTGGTCATCAATGAGACGGGTTGGCCGGTGCCGGGCTGCAATGTATCCGTAAGGGATTCACTGGACCAGGTATCGGCGTCCGGTGTCACGGGAAGCGGCGGAACGGCCACAGACATGGCCTTCAGGCAAAAACGCGTCTACTGGAATCGAACCGAGGAGTACGGTACGCACACAATAACGGCTTTCGGCGGAGCCGACGGGGCGTTCCGGGCAGAGAACTCAGTACAGCTGCAACCGGGCGGATTGGCAATCGCCCAGGCAGGCGCCAATGCCAGCGGGTGGATCCTCTGGCCGACATACAAAACAATTGATAAGACCCTTACGTTTTCAAATAACAACATCGTCGCATACAGCGGAGTGCTCATCAACGGCAACGCAGACTTGGTGTTGGAGGACAGCACTTTGTGGTTCTTCGGCAAACCCAAATCGCAAACTGTGATGGACGTATCCTATGGAGGATTCAGCATGTACGGAAGCCGCCTCATGCCGCTGAGCGCACTCGCCCCGCTTCAATCCCAGAGGATCTGGCTGACCTACAGACTGAATTCCCGAGGGGAGCTTCAGGATTCAGAGGTCAGAGGCATGAACCAGATAACCGCATACAGCAGCAATCTGGCAATAAGGAGGAGCACGGTCTCCGATATGGCTGGCACCGGGCTTCACATCCAGGCATGCTCCCCTGAAGTGTCGGATGCCTTGTTCCTGAGATGCCATGACGGGCTGTGGTCCAGCTTGGGATCGCCGCTTGTGTCCAATACCTCGGCGATAGAGTGCGCTGACAACGGCATATATGCTGGCGGCGGCGCTCCGAAATTCAATGATATTCACACAACCCACAACACCCGGGGATTCTACCTGGCCGACGGGACGGAAGCGGTTTTGTCCGATTGCGAGACCTCAGGAAACGATGACGGTTTCTATGTGGTTTCGGCATCTCCGACTATTGTCGGCTCCGAAGCTTCCGGGTGCGCGAATTCAGGTCTGTCTCTGCAGAAATCGCGGGCCGTGGTGGAGGGCTTCGAATCCTCCGGGAGCACCTACGGAGTGTATTGCTCCGAATCCTGGCCCACGGTGTCCAATTCTTACATCCATGGGAATTCGAACGGCATCAGAGCCTACAAATCCGCACCATACCTATATAATTGCACTATCGACGGCAACGGAATCGGCCTGAGCATTGCGGAGGATGTGGTGGGCATAAAGACGACAGCATTTTCATCGGGGGCTGCTGAGGAGCATGCCACATTCGTCAACGGAGGCACCCGGGTGCATATTTCCGTAACCCTGCCTTCGAGAGCGTTGGTCAGGCAGGCCAGCCTGACACTGCGCGGCGATGAGATAGGGAATGACGCGGTCATAGCAGATGGCTATTCCCAATTCTCACCCGCAATCCACGGGGACTGGCTGGTATGGCAGGATTTCAGGAACGAGGATTGGGACATTTACGCTTACAATCTCTCGGTCGATTCGGACGGGAACGGAATCCCGAATTATCTGGAAACCCCCCAGTTGGAGAACGACCCCGCCCTTCTCAGGATAACGGACAATCCGTTCATGCAGGGCGAGCCGGACATATACGACGGCAACATCGTGTGGACAGATTACCGCAACGGGAACCCGGACATCTATGCCTACAGCCTGTCCAATTCGACTGAATGGGCCGTATGCACGCTGGCAAGCGCACAGTCCAGGCCGGCCATAGACGGGGACAGGATAGTGTGGCAGGACTACCGCAACGGGAATTACGACATATGCCTGATGAACATTTCCGACGGGAGCACCGCGATCCTCACCACCGACCCGAACAACGACATGTCGCCCGAGATGAATGGAAATTTCGTGGTGTGGTATTCGTATTACGGGTCGCCGCCTTCGAACGATTATTCTGACATCCACATGTTCGACCTAAAGTCATGGACGCTGACGAACGTGAACAAGGATTCGCCGGTCCAATACACGCCCGACATTTACGGAAATAACATTGTCTGGCACGACAACCGCAACGGCAACTGGGAGATATACACCTGCGATGTGGAGACACTCGCGCCCAGAAGGCTGACCTGGGATCCCGAGGCTCAACAGAATTTCATGCCAAGGATATTCGAGCAGAATGTCGTTTTCTACTTCCACAACCGGGTTACCGATGTCTGGAGCGTCAGGATGGCGAACATCACTACCGGCGTAATGACCGTGCTGGAACAGGAAACTTACGGTGACGCGGTTCCCACGATATACGGTAATAGGGTGGCCTGGGTCAACCGCACGGGAAACAGGAACGACATCCATGTCCTTGATTTCGGCCTGCCCGGACATCCGCGGGATGTGAGCCTGGATGTCAACATTGACGGGACTCCCGAGTTCCGTCAAGATGGGGAGTTGCACGGTGCGGTCTCTATCAATGGCTCATGGCTTGCAGAGGAGTTCGGCCGGAACCTTGGAAAGGAGACCCCCGGCACCACCGATGTTCCCATCTCCGTTTCGGCGAATGGAACAGGAAGGGTGATCCTCGGCCCGGTATCGGTCACTTACGATTTGCCCACCTACATCCTTGGGACCAGGATTGTCAATTCGAGCCAGACCGGTGTTGTGTGCACGCACTCCAGCCCCGCCTTCATCAATTCCACGTTCCTGGACAATCCCGTCGATTTCACGATGGGCAGCGGAGCGAGCCCGAGAACGGTGAATTCCACATTCTCGGAATCGAAGCTGATTTTCCAGGACAGGTATTCCAACCTGACCGTCCAGAACTACCTCCATGTCAGAGCCATGAACCTGACCTCGGCGCCGCTGGATGTCGCGGTGACTATAGAGGACAACGGCTTTGCAGCGACCGCGGGCCCGACAGGGGCGGACGGAGTTCTGGAATGGTGCGTGGTGACTGACGCCAGGTACAACCAGACAGGCCGCTGGGAGAACGCGACCCGGGTATCGGTCTTGATGGATAGCAATATATTCGCAGACAATCCGAGGGCGGTTGACATGGCTGTGTCCCATTGGGAGATATTCACGACCGATTCGGTGGGGCCTGTTGCGGAAAATCCGTTCCCACCGCCCGGCTGGACCTTTGGCGGGCTGAGACCTGTGATATCCATCGTCATCACCGATGACCTTGGAATCCAATATTCCACTGTCCGCCTGTACGTGCAGTCTTTCATGGTATTCTATGACAGCGTCCCGGTCCCGGGCGGGTACAACGTGTCCTACCAGCACCCGATGGATTTCGCAGACGGCTCTGTCGTGCGGTGCAGGTTATATTGCGCGGACATTCACGGGAACATTCTCGATTATGCGTGGGAGTTCAAGATAGACACCCGCGCTGAGCAGTTCGTTATAGAAATGAGCCAAGGTTGGAACCTGATTTCCCTGCCCTTCGAGACCTACAATACGTCAGTGGAAAGCGTCCTCTGGTCCATCGGGGGAAGTTATGACCTTGTGAGAACCTACACATCCGTAGGCCAGTGGCTCGGTTTCAGGCCGGGGAGAGCGCCGGACCTCAACACCTTAGCCTCAATGAACAGGAAAATAGGATACTGGATCCATGCAACAGAAAACTGCACGCTGCGGATTTCCGGGGTGAGGGAGGCCAGCACCGGCATCCTGCTCCACGCCGGGTGGAACCTTGTCGGCTATCCCGCGCTGGCCGGGAAAACCGTGGCAAATGCGTTCTGGGGCACGGGCGCCGACCGGGTGGAGGTGGAGGATGCCGAGTCGCCTTACCTGATAAGCGAGGCAGCCTCAACTTATGTCATGAAGCCGGGCCAGGGATTCTGGGTCCATG
Source organism: Methanomassiliicoccales archaeon UBA147 (assembly GCA_002496385.1). GTDB lineage: Archaea > Thermoplasmatota > Thermoplasmata > SG8-5 > SG8-5 > UBA147. The sequence goes on from DAJR01000039.1 coordinate 10,101, forward strand.
TGCCTTTCGACGCGGTTTGGGTGGTTGATTGGTAGGGCGTCCGTGCGGAAAATATATTTAAACGGTGCAGATTGGGGTTGAAGTAAGCCGAGGTAGCCAAGCCCGGTATACGGTCTAATTGGCGGGATAATGTCATATCAATTAGGCCTATACCGGGCTTTATGCTGCTAATTGAATACAATCGCAACAAGCCGAGGTAGCCAAGCCCGGTATACGGTCTAATTGGCGAATATATGCCATTTCAATTAGGCCTATACCGGGCTTTGTGCTGCCAATTGAATACAATCGCAATAAGCCGAGGTAGCCAAGCCCGGTATACGGTCTAATTGGTAGGTAAATGTCGCATCAATTAGGCCTATACCGGGCTTT
>DAJR01000041.1:0-12785 GCA_002496385.1 Methanomassiliicoccales archaeon UBA147
GAGTCGATTTGATTGAATCGAGACCGCTTGTTTTCATCGATGGTAGATAGGTGTTTTCGCGTATATAAATATGGGGACGGCGTGGCTTTTTGTAGACACTGTCCACTTACTGAGCCAAAAGTCCAGCAGCCCAAAGTACCCCACGAATGCGCCCACCAGCAGGTAGAGACCGTAATCCTCCACTCCCACATACTTGATAATGAACGGGAACATCAAAAACCCTATGACGTACTGCGACACCTTCAGCAGCGGTATTCCTCACAATCTTCCTCTTCACGCTGACCATTATCCCATCAACATAGAAGTTAATTATAAAACTGATGGTTAACCGGTGCGCGCGTTGGGGTTGGCCAGTGCCGCAGCCCTGGAGCCGGGTTGTATGCCGGTGCCACCGTGCAGCCTTCGACATCCTGGGTGCCGGCCCCGCCGTTCCCCGGCAGTGCAAACCTGAAGTGCGAGTGCCCGCACGGATGGGCATCACCCCGTCCGCGCCGGACCTACTGCAGTATCTCGGTCAGCATCTCCGGGGTCCATCCGATGATGTCGTTCTCTGCCATGAATTCCCGACAGCTCTTCGTGAAACCGGCCCTGGAGAATATCAGGTACCGGACTTTGCGGGCTTCAGAACCCCAGCGGACCAGCTCGGACTTGTCAATCAGAGCCCTTGCCTCGCTGACTGGCAGCGGCCTGCGTGACCATTTCACCTCTCCGCAAAGCATCTCGTCCCTCTCCGGGGAAAGCGCCAGCAGGTCCATCTCCTCCTCACCGTACCACCACGAGCCCACCCGGTCCCATGAAAGCCTCTCGCCGGCCGACCATCTCAGGAATGTTTCGCGAACGATATCCTCCATCACGGGACCCAGATAAGAGTCATAATCGGACTTCACCCGCTCCAGCACCCCGGAAGGATTGCCGGACTCTATCATGCTCTTGCCCGGCATCACGAACCGGAAATGGAATTTCATGTAGTTGTCAGATATCCTGTAGGAACCGCGCCTGCTCCTGACCGGGTCCTCCGTGGCCGGGATGTCCCTCACCACCAGGCCCAGGGACGAGAGATGGGCAAGATACGGGCTGATGTCGGATTTGGAGGCGTTCATGGCCGACCTGATGTCGCCCATCTGCGTCCTTCCCGAGGCTATGTGCTCCAGTATCGTCCGGTATGTTGCGGCATTGGAGAATTCTTCCTTGAGGAGGAAGTCCGCCTCGGCGTAAAGGATGGAATGGGGATTGAAGAACGCGCTTTCCAGGTTGGCCCAGAAACCTTTTGCCGGGTCCAACTGCCGAAGGTACATGGGGATGCCTCCGCTGCAACCGTAGACTCGGACCAGGTCGTCGAAAGAGTAGTTCGGGAAGAAATGCCGAATATCAGCGAATTTCATGGGCCTCAGATGAAGCTGGCCTGTCCTTCTGCCGTACAGAGGGGCCCTGTAATCAAGGACGTGGGTCTCCATCATGCGGACCGATGAGCCGCAAAGGAAAAGTTTGGTCCCGGTTCCTTGCAGCGAGGTATCTATTATCTTCTGAAATACGCTGGGCACAGACGGGTCCGAGGAAATCAGGTAGGGAAATTCATCTATCACTATCGGTATTCCGAGCTCTGCGAGATAGGCAAACAGTTTATCCCATTCCGGTTCCAGTGCCGCAATGGTCCGGTCGGCGAGCTGGGCGCTGGCCTCGTCCCGGAATTGCCTGGTTATGTCATTGGCGGATTTCTCGGTTGCCAGGAAATATATCCCTCTGCCTTCCAGGGCAACGGAGAGCAGGGTGGTCTTTCCGACGCGTCTCCGACCCCAGACTGGAACCATCTGGAAACCGGAAGATGACAGTATTTCGCGCAGATATGCGAGTTCTTCTTCTCGGTTTATGAAATTAGCATAATTCATATTAGGATAATAGATTTTATACTATAAAAATGCATCGACGTTATCGCTCATGTGGAAGTGGTACCGCCCGTACCGCTTCAGGATGACGGAGCAGCAGGTCGTGAATTCCATCGGAGACCGGTGCCATGGCGCTTTGGGAGCCGCCCGTCGCCGCCCCGGGAGGGCCGATTAAACGCCCACCACATGCCACTTCTCAAGGCCGAATCCATTGATGACCTTCATGGTCCTCTCGGCAGCATGGCCGTCCCCGGCAGGGCCAACGTCATGTCCCCCCGTAGACATTCTTATAAAAAGTTTAAATACTACCTGTCCCTATAGAGACATGATGAAACCCGAGGGACATCTGCAGAAAGCGGAAGCATTCGAGAGAAGGGCGCGCAAGTGGGACGGCACCGAGGACGAGGTGCCTTCCGTGGTTGAGGATGTATTCAATGCCGCAGTCCATTACATTGCCTACGGCATCAACATCAGATATGGCCAGGACATCGATGGGCACGGCATGCAGAAGAAGTTCCTGAGGGAAAAAAGGAATACGATATTTGGCAGGCATACCAGGACCTGGAAAGCGTGAGGGTGCGCGCCGTTTATGGAGCGTCCTGGGATTGCGAACTCGTGAAGAAGGTAATGAGCCATCTGGAGGCGATTAAGAAATGGAGCAAATAAACTGGAAAGAAACACAACTCAGCACAATACTGGGATTGCCAAACCTGGATTCCAGGTATCTCCCGCCGCATGTCATTGTGACACTGAAGGAAAGATTGTCAGAGGTTGCCGACATCGGCGCTGTAATTATTTTCGGTTCGATAGTGCGGGGGGATGCGTCCTCCAAGAGCGACATAGATGTCATGATAGTGCCCATGAAGGATTCGGACCAAGAGTTGCTGAATGAAGATATCACAAAGATACTGCGCAGTATCGAAACGGCCCATGGCTTGCAGATTAATTTCTCCCCCATAATTTATACAGGAGAAGAAGATTCATATTTTCTCTGGGAGGCAGTGAAGGACGGCAGCGTTCTGTTCGCCAGGCCGGAAATGGTGGTGTCTCCCGCGGCCAATCTTGCTCCGTATGCTTTGATTTCCTATTCATTTTCGGGGTTGAACACTCAGGAAAAAAAGAAGGTACAGCGTTTTCTGTTCGAATCCAAATACGGCGCGAACATAGATATGAACAACAGAATGATTTACATCGCTCCGGGCGTTATTCTGATAGCCCTCGAAAAATCAAAGGGCATTGTCTCGTTCTTCGAAACCAATAAGGTGAAATATACATTGGCGAAGTTATGGAAGTGAATCGGGTGGCCGGTGCCATCGTGCTGTCTTTGGCAGATTGGGTGCCGGGTCCGGCGTTCCCCGCGCTTGCATTGCAAACCTGAAGTGCGAGTGTCCGCCCGGATGGGCGGGTTTCGCCCATCCAGCATTAATGCCATTCACCCCCGTCGCCGTCACCATCCTCTTCTCCATGGGCCTCAGCCTCCTGCCCGCGCCCTGGTTCATAAGAAGGGGCTCACGGTACAAGCCGGGGGAAGACGCGGATCGTCTATTCCATGTACGCGCTCAACCTCGTGTTCTGCGTCCTGGGGCTGTTCGTGGCAGGATTATGGTTGGCCGGTGCCGGTTTCAAGAACCGCGCGAGAGCTGGGCGGGCGTTCTTTGGGACTCTTTCATTAAAACGGACTAATGCATTAGATAGTTTTTAATAAAAACAGACTATTGCGGTGTCATGGACTTCAAAGAAATAATCGCAGATCAACGCGAGGTGTTGGAGGATTTGGAAAAACGTGAAGGCTTCGTCGAGCGCGAGCTTGCAGAAAGAGCGAAAAGTTACATCGCTCACCCGAACGCCCTGGTGATAATGGGGCCGAGGCGCTGCGGGAAGTCGGTACTCTCTTACATGCTGGCGAAGGAGTATAACTTCGGGTACGTGAACTTCGACGACGACAGGCTGGCAGGCACCAAGACGGCAGACCTCAATGAGATATTGAAGTCCTTCTACGAGATGTATGGCGACGTGGACTGCGTCGTGTTGGACGAGATGCAGGACGTGCCTGCTTGGGAGATGTTCGCCAGTAGGTTGAGGGCAACCAAACGTGTCATCATCACCGGCAGCAACTCCAAATTACTATCAGGCGAACTGGCAACACATATGACCGGCAGGTACATCGACATCACCCTCTATCCGTTCTCTTACAGGGAATTATCTGGATTGCGTCAACAGGTTGCTTACACTACTAAGGAACGGGCCGGGGCGCTCGTTGGGTTGAAACAATACATGTCGTCAGGCGGATTTCCGGAAGTTGCGAGAAACGGGAAAGGTATATTGACGAAGATATTCGGGGATGTCGTGGCCAAGGACGTCGTCCGAAGACATGGAATTGTCAAACATGCCAAACTGGCTGAGCTTGCCAGGTACCTTATCAGTAATTCCGGGAATGAAACCGGTTATTCGAGGCTGCAAACCGCAATGGAGATTGGCCACAAATCAACAGTATCGAATTGGGTGTCATATCTGGAGCAAGCTTATCTTATATTCAAGCTGGACAGGTTTGATTTCAAACTCAGGAACCAGTACTTATCACCAAAAAAGATATATTGCATAGATCCGGGCCTCCAGGAAGCTATTGGGTTCAGGAGTTCGAATGATTGGGGACGGAAAATGGAAACCGTAGTGGGTGGGAATCTATTGCGCCGCAAGGCAATGGATTTCGCCCTAGAGGTCTACTACTGGAAGGACCACCAGCAACGGGAGGTCGATTTCATCCTCAAGAATGGCCCAGAGGTTCGGCAGCTAATTCAGGTGACATATGCCAGCGACAGGTCGGAAGTGCACGCAAGGGAACTTGCTTCCCTGGAAACAGCATCGAAGGCTCTCAGATGCAAGGACCTCCTGGTGATAACCTGGGACTATGAGGGCGAGGAAATGCTTGGCACGAAGAAGGTTAGGTTCGTACCTCTCTGGAAATGGTTGCTAGGAGAACGATGAGTTAAAGCAATAAACGGATTTGGCTGCGTAGCGCCAGAGCTTCATGAATGTATTTGCTGCGGTATTCCTGACAATCTTCCTCTTCACGCTCGCCATATCGCCTTCAACATGGAGGATTATTAAATAGTTGATGGTCGAAGCCTTCTGTTGCGGGAAGGCGTATGTTGAATGCAGTTCTTGGCATATTGTTACGGCGCATTCGACGATGGCGCGGTAACATTCTGTGGCTGAATCCAGCGCCATGCGGCTCGCGCCATTTTGCTAACAATCGGTGAATACGGCCAGATACAATCAATAACACCGTATTCGCCTTGGGTAGTCATTTGAAATCATTTACTCCCAATTCGTAAGGCCGGTAATCAACAATAGAGAAACAATGAGATTACCGGGTCACAGCCTCTCCAGATCCTCTATCTCCCTGAGGATGTCCTCCTCAAGTTTCTCGGAGTCTTCCCCGACCTCTTCCTCGAGCTCGGCCAGTTCCGAGATTAGCTCGTCCTCCAGAAGAGAGGCTTTCTCGTCCGCGGTGACATGCTTCTCGGCCTCCTTCTTCTTCCGGCGGTTCACGGCTTTCTCCAGCTCGTCCGTGAAATCCCCGACCGAGATGCCGGAGCCGATGAGCGCCAGAAGCCTCTGCTTGTCGTCAGGGAGGACAAGGACATGCTCCAGCATCTTTGTGCACCTTTCCATCCGCATCTCCTCGGCGAATTGGCTCTTCAGCTTGGCGAGGGACTCATCCGCGCTCTCCGCAGTCCGGGGGTAGAGCGGTTTTCTCTCGGCAGTCTCCGCCTCAGCCTGCAACATGGGCATCTCTTCGTCATCCAATTCAGTTGCCGGGCTGCCTTCGGAAGGCATCTGCGGTTCTTCCCCGGTTTGCTCTCCGAGATCATCAAACAGATCATCGATGCCCTCAATCGGCTCCGCGTATGCCGCGGGCTGTGTGGCCAAAATGGGCTCCTCGCTGACCATGTCCTCTAGGTCGGCGAGCGGCTCGCTGAACTCCCCGGGAATCGTGTCGGCGTTAAGGGCGGTCTCGATGTCTTCCATCTGCTTTGCGAATCCGTCGGGAACCGGTTCGTCGGCTTCTTCCTTCATTCTCTCGAGCTCGCGGTAGATTGGGTCATACCTGATGCCCCAGAAAGCCAATGTCACCAGGCCCAGCACGAAGGGTATGGATGAGACTATGTGGCCAGACGGCTCCACGGTGCCTATCCCGGGGTAGGGGTCTGTGATTCCGAACAGGTACTGGACGAAGCCCATCCTGAGTCCCAGGTATCCGATGGTCCCGGCGAGGGACAGCAGTATCCCGAGTATCAGGAGGGTCTTGCTGACCTTGGGAGTTGACGGGTCCGTGATGCATTCTTGCTCGTAAGGCTCGTCCGCGATTTCCCCGGCGGAGGGTTCTTCAAAGGGCTCGGGGGTCTCTTCGTTGGGCGGGTGGGGTTCGGTTTCATGGGGTTCCTCGGGTTCTTTCCACTCGTCGGGTGTTTTCCGTTTCTTCGCGCCGCGCTTAGCCATGGATGCGCCTCCTTCGGACTGCAATGACCAGACAGAGGATTCCGAGTATGGGGAACAGCGCAGCCGTGAACTCCGGCGCATTGATGCCGCCGGGCGTCGGGTGTTCCGCATCGATCCCGGACCCAATGTCCCAGTCCAGGATTGTGTTGGTGTCCGCGGACGCCATGTCCCGGGCAATGCTGTCGCCCAATGCATGGGAGGTCACGTCGATGTAGGTTCCGGCATACCAGTTCCCCGAAGACACGGCCAGGTCATAGAAGCTCCCTGACGGCTCTGAGGACGGCACTCCCCATGCCACGAAATCCCTGACCGCGCCCATGGGGTCCACAAGAGCCAGGCATCCGGAGGCTTCCAGGTCAAGGCCGACATACTTCAATTCGTAATCCCCGGGAGCCATCGTGGGAGATGCATAGGCGTACACGGTCGCGCCCGTGCCGTCCAACAGCTTCCATCCGTGAAGGTCGTAGGATATCTGGGTCGGGTTGAAGAGCTCGAACCAGTCAAGGCAGGATGTGATGTCCTCGGGAGTGCCCGCGGTGACAGCGGGCTCGGCCGCCGCATATTTTCTGACCCTGAACCAGTCGAAGTTATAGACGACCATCGCTTCGGTCTGCCCGCCAAGGACTATCTCGTAGCTTGAGGTCGTGCCGATGGACCATGAGGCTGCCGCGGATGCGGAGTCAATGCTTGCCTCGGCACTGCTCGCGGAAGCCATATGCAGGCGGTAATTGTGCCAGGATGCGTCGGTCACCGATATCTGCTGGTGCTGCAGGGCTCCGTTCCAGGAGTGCAGGCCGTACTGCTGGCTTATGCCGTTCCATCCCAGGTTGAACTTGCTTTCGAATTCGCCGCCCCCGCTGTCGGGAACGCCGACGCACATGCCTGACATTGCCCAGGACGAGTATCCGCCGGATTGGTCGGCGAAGACCCTGGACTCGAACAGGTAATCCGATATTGCGTCGGACGGCACCAGCGTGCTGGACTCAATCGCGATTGCGGATATGGAAGCCCTGTTCCCTGTCAGGTCGATGTTGAGGTTCCCGCCCGAGACCGAGTATGACGTTGCCGCGTTGCCGGAGAATGGGACTGACCATTTTGAGGCGTCCAGGGCATTGCCCCAGAAATCGTCGAAGACGTCGAATGTGTCGTTACCGCTGCTGGCCGTCACGGCATTCTCATTGCCGTAGTACATGTAGATGGTCTCGTCGCCGGTAGCGGAGATGGACGGGACCTTGACCCAAACGGCAGCGAATGTTCCGTCGGTCTTCGATTCGACCCAGTAATTGAGAGGGGTCTTGCCGTCGCCTGATGTGAATCTGATGTCGTCGAAATCGGCCTGCATCTGTGCCTCATGTGACACTGACAGGCCGACCTGATAGTTTGAGAGCATCGTCCCTGTGCTACCGACCGTCAGGGGAATCCTGAAAGGCCAGTATTCGGAATACCAATCCTCGGGAACGGGCTCGGTCGAGCCGAACATGACCTCGTTTATCAGGATGGTGCTCTGGGTGAGGGGAACGCGCTGAGCGTAGATGTCATAGCTCACTCCCAGATTCCTGTCGCCGGCCCAGGCGACGACTGCGCCACCCTGGCCGTCGATTGTGATGGTGACCTTCTGGTTTGTGGCCGGCGTCCCAGCTGCCGATGAAACCAGCAGCCCGGATGATTCGAAATTGGTAGACCCGTCCGCATTGACGCGCTGGAGATACAGTTCGTTCGTGTCATAATCGTGATACGCGACCAGTGCCCCGCCGTTGCCGTCGGGCACCATGTTCACGAGCCACTGGGCTGTGCCGGTGGCGCAGATTGCCTCGCCGTCCGCGGTCCATTGGGCTGCGCCGGTCCGGTCAAGGCGTTGGGCATAGATGTCTCCGTACCAGGGATCAGAGCGGTAATCCTCCCAGGCAATTATCGCGCCGCCCCGGCCGTCAGGAATCACGACCGGATAGGAATCGTACGACGAGACGCCGCCTGCGGTACATACAGCAACGCCGTCATCTGCCCAGAGAGGGACGCCCGCCGCGCTGATGCGCTGGGCATAAACATTGAAATTGGCACCGCCGACATAGGTGTCCCACACGATTATGGCGCCGCCCTGGCCGTCGGTGGCCATCCTGAGGTTGGTCTCGTCCCCGGCCGCATCGCATACCGAAACGCCCGCCGCGCCCCACTGGAGGGCTCCGTTGCAGTCCACCCGCTGTGCGCGAATGTTGTAATTAGTGACATAATCCTGCCAGTCATGCCAGGCGACAATGACGCCGCCGCGCCCGTCCGGGATTGCCTCGGGGTGTCCGGCATACTGAGGGGAAATCGAGCTGAGAGAAACGCCCAATGTGCCCCAGAGCCGCGCGCCAGTCGAATCGATGCGCTGGGCGAATGCTTGGCTCGAGGCCGCACCGGCATTGTTGGCCCAGACCACTATGGCTCCGCCGCGCCCGTCCGGCACCAGCTTCTGGTATTGCTCGAACCCGGTGCTGTCGCTCACCGGTACCTTGGAAGCCCAGAGCAGGGTGCCGTCCCGGTCGATGCGCCGGACATAGACGTTCTTGTCCGTGCCTGTGATGTCCTCCATCCATGAGATGTATGCGCCCCCAACGCCGTCGGGTATTATCTGCGGGAATGGAGCGTTTGCCGTCGCGGTGCTGACCGGCACGCCGTTGGCAATCCACATGACGGTGCCGTCGGCCGCCAGCCGCTGAGAGTAGATGTCGTAATTGGCCGTTCCGGCTCGCTTGTCGGCCCACACAAGGTATGTGCTTCCCTGGCCGTCCATCGCAGCCTCCACATAGGCCTGCGAATTTGCCGCATTGCAAACCACCGTGTTCACGGCTGGGTCTCCCCATCTCGGGTCAAGGCCGTGCCTCTCCGCAAACTCCTTCGAGTCCTCGATTATCGCCTGGGCGAAAATGTCGTAATTCCCGTTCCGCCAATCCTGCCAGATGATGATGGCGCCTTTGAACTCGTTGGCGATGCCGCTCTGCTGGGGCATCTTCACCCCTGAGAGCCAGCGATTGTCAAGAATGACCAGCGGGCGGTCCTGAATCAGTGGGGCTGTACACACCGCGATGCCGTTGGGTTCCCAAAGAGCCGCGCCACCCTGGGTTGTGCGTTGCGCATATATGTCATGGTTCCCGTTCCGTTGGTCGCGCCAGGAGAGTATGGCCCCGCCCTGGCCGTCTGAGGATATCTGAAAGTTATCCTGGTCCCCGGGAGCGTTGCATATAGGCAGGCCGCTTGCCGGCCAATGGACCTTTCCTGACGGATTTATGCGCTGCATGTACAGGTCCACCCCTGTGGCAAGGTTGCGATTGTCGCGCCACGCGATTATTGCGCCGCCCTGGCCGTCAGGTGCGATCTGGGGTGTGCCCTGATAATCCGGGACATTTACTACTGGAACGCCATCCAGGTCCCACATCGGGCTGCCGTCCGAGGCGATGATGCGTTGTGCATAGATGTCCATGCTCGTCGTGGCGCTGTTACGGTAATCGTACCATACAACAAGGGCACCGCCCTGGCCGTCCGAAATGATTGAGGGGTCTTCCTGATAGTTGGACGCGGTGCAGACCGGGACGCCGTTGGCAGTCCAAAGGGACGCACCCGTGGGACCGTTGACCCTCTGTGCGTAGATGTCATTGTCAACGCCGTTCCGGCGGTCCTTCCAGGTGATTATTGCGCCGCCCTGGCCGTCCGAGGCGAGTTTCTGGCGCTCCTGAGTGCCGGTAGCCGTGCAAACCTGCCTGCCGCCGCCCCACAGCAGATATCCGTCCGAACCGCGAATGTGCTGGGCAAAGATGTCGGATGTTCCTGACCGAAGGTCGGTCCATGCCAATATTGCGCCGCCCTCGCCGTCGGGTATCATCTGGGCGTCATACTGGGAATTTATCGCCGCGCCTACCCAGATGCCGTTGGCTGTCCACACCGGGCTTCCGTCCGCCCCCCGGAGGCGCTGTGCGTAGATGTCCTCCGAACCTGCCCCGCTGCGGGTATCGGTCCATGAGATGATTGCGCCGCCCTCGCCGTCAGGGATGATGGCTAAATAGGATTGGGTATTCGTCGCTGTGCAGACCGGGACACCGTTGGCCGCCCAGAGCACCCCGCCGGAGGATGATAATCGTTGCGCGTACACGTTCCAGTCTGAGATACGGAAATCAGTCCAGGTAATTATCGTCCCGCCCTGGCCGTCAGGAGTTGCCTTTGGATTTGTCTGGTCGCGGGCTTCAGTGCATACCGGGATGTTCGCGGGGCCCCAATCGGGGTCAGGCGTTCCCCTCGTGCCCAGCGCCGGGGTTATGATGGCAGAGGGAAGGGTGACGTCGGTGTTGCCGTTCCAGTCGGTGCTCTGAATGAGGTACTGCATGGTTCCGTTGAATCTGATGCTGGCCAGCGGCAGTCCGGTTTCCAACTGGGTGCCGTGTGTCTTCGCGTTCACGGTGGCGACGAATGTTCTGGAGGGCAGGGAGTACAGCGTCCTGGAGGTTATCAGGCCTTCACGCCCTCTTATCTCCAACAGGTAATCCGCCCTTATGCCGCCGATGTTCTGGCCGCCCGCCACGGTATCGATGTACAGCCTGACGATGTCCTCGCCGTTGATGTTCTTCTCCGGCGCTGGCTCGATAGGCTCGACCGGTTCGACCGGCTCGGGTGTTGTTTCGGCCGGTTTCGTCCTGACATTGGGCACGCAGCAGCCCCCCATCATCGTCCCGGTGTCGCCCGTCTTGAGATAGAAGTAAGCATTCGAGGAGCCGTTAACTGCCGCCTGCTGCCTTATGTCCGTGTTCGGATTGGGCGAATCAGCCGGGTCCGCTGACTTGCTCACTGCGTTCCAGTCCCCGAACGCCCCGTCAATCATTATGCCGCTGGGGGCGGCAATCGCATAGGCGACCAGCCCGTCACCAGAAACGGTGGACAGCGCCGAGCTCGATACCGAGGATACTGCAATGTCCACAAAGGTCCCGCGCGCCAGGCCTGTCACCGGAGCTGTGACCTGAAGTTGGACCGCGGTGCCGGCCTGGACGGTGACCGGCAGCCCTGCGACGGTCGGCGCGGCAACGCCGGTGCATGCAAACCCTATCGAAGTGACTGTCACATCCTGGCCGCAGGCCCTGAGCTCGATGCTCATGACCTGGTCGGTGCCTATGATTCCGTTGGAGCCTCCGGGTATCTGCCTTACAGAGAGGGCGGGCCTGTCCAGCGCGATCCGCGCACTGCAGACGTCGGCGATGGTTTCACCGCGCTTGGTCATGAAAAGGAGGCCGTGCTCCGGATTCAAGGATATTGAGGGGCCTGGGATGCTTATCTCCATCTGGTTGAGGGATACGGCAGCAAACAGGCCGCGCCAGTTCCATGAGCCCCAGTTGTCCCGGTCGGAGCCTGAGAACACACCCATCTGCCTTCCGCGGATGGCTCCTTCCCAGCCATAAACCTCCGTGACATATTCGGCGCCCATGCCCCGCACTGCGTAGCCGGTGCCAGGATTGTTGTCCGCGTCTATGAACACCACTAGGCTGTCGACATCGGGAGAGGACATCCAATTGGCCCCCGCGTTCGCATAGAGGAAGAGATTCCCGGCGCTGTTGGTGGCGGCGGAATATTCCATGATGTCGAGCGCGGCTGTCGGGTAATTGTTGAAATCCTGGTATCGGTCGGAGTCATCCCAATCGGAGAAATCGCCGTCGATTCGGAACCCGGAATAGGCAGAGTCATTCTTAGAAAGGCTAAGGAAAATCGTGGGAACTATCAGCAGGAACACCAGGATGAGAACGAGGGAGGTCCTGGAGGGGGATATTGCTCGGTCGTTCAGCCTGTGGGGGAGCCTGCCGGAGGACCCGCTCAGACCGTTTGTGAGGCCGTTCGTGCGTCCAAGGCCGTTCGTCAGCCCGTTGGTGCGTCCCAGCCCATTGGTAAGACCGTTCGTGCGACCGAGACCGTTTGTAAGGCCATTGGTCCTCCCGAGGCCGTTCGTCAGCCCGTTGGTACGCCCCAGCCCGTTTGTGAGACCGTTCGTGCGTCCAAGACCGTTGGTAAGACCGCTCGTGCGGTCGGCCTTGTTACGGCTTCCTCTGTAGGATTTCTTACCTGAATTTTTAGGCTCGGTAAAAGAATTCCCTCCGGTCTTTCCAGTAGATGACATTGATTCCCACTGTCACTGCCAAATAAAGCTTATTATATTAACTTTTCTGAGATATATAGAGTAATCATCGGCGGCATGTCGTTTGGAAAGAAGGTAATATGTCAGGATTCTGAAGTGCCCCCTTCTGGAATTCTAGATTTATGTTCACAGTTTGCTGTTTTTCATTTTTTGTTGGGTAACGGGGGCTAGGGGCTCTGTTTGCATAATGGAATTAAGGGGCTAGGGGCTTTGCATGGAAAACGGAATAAAGGGGCTAGGGATTGCTGGCT
>DAJR01000041.1:12791-18153 GCA_002496385.1 Methanomassiliicoccales archaeon UBA147
CCCTAGTCCCTAGACCCTAGTCCCTAGACCCAGACAAAAAAATAGCATACCTTCATTCCCTGAACACCCACGACAGAATGCCTGTCGAAATCCATAAATACTAGAAATCTGGTGGCGACGGCGATGTTCTCAGTCCCAATAACCGTTACCATCCTCTTCTCGATGGTCCTCTGCCTGCTGGTGTCCCCGTGGTTCACACGGAAGATGCGTGAGATGAACCAGACGGTGAGAGATTACTACAAGCCGGGGAATGTCCAGCTTGCCAACAACGGCGGGATACTCACGCTTTTCGCGGTCTTCACGACAATCATCCTGGTCCCGCTGGTATTCAGGTTGCTCTTCAAGGTCGGAATGGAATTTCCCAGGGAGTTCACTGCCCTTGACACGGCCCTGCTCATGGTCATGCTGCTGTATGCATTCTATGGGATGATGGACGATTTCCTGAACGTGGGCAGGTTCTCGAAGATATTGCTGCCTCTCATGTTCGCATACCCGCTGGTCCTGGTGCTGAGCGGTTGGGAGCCCTGGGTGCCCTTTGCGGGAACCATTTCCCTTGATATGTTCGACATCACAATATCGGGCGTGGGAACGCTCACCGGCTCCATGATGCTGAGGTACATCATCGTCCCTGTTTACATCATGGTCGTTGCCAACCTGAAGAATATGCATGCCGGCTTCAACGGGCTTCAGTCCGGAACCGCACTTATAGTCCTGTGCTTCATAATCCTCAAGGCCTGGATGGACGGGAACCTGGACAGCATGTACACCATCGCGGCCCTGATAGGCGCCCAGCTGGTGTTCTTCTGGCACAACAAGTACCCGTCAAAAATCCTGGAGGGGAACATCGGCTCCCTGGCGGTCGGCGCGGCCATCGGCTCGGCGCTGGTGATACAGCATTACCTGTTCGCAGGCATCGTGATGCTCATGCCCCACATCGTCAACTTCCTGATGTACGTGTACTGGAGAACCATGCACAGGCAGCACCCGGACGACCCCAGATGGAAGATTGTGAAGTTCGGGAAGGTCAGGGAGGACGGCACGCTGGAGGTGCCGAACAGGCTCACGCTGAAATGGCTTTTGCCTTATCATTTCCGCATGACGGAACAGCAGGTGGTCTATTCGATGTACCTTCTCACGCTGGTGTTCTGCATATTCGGATTGTTCGTGCCGGGATGATTTAGTGTCATGCGGTCAAGAACCCTCTGAGCTTCAAGCCAGAGATTGACTGGAACACGAATGAAAACAGAGATAGACCGCCATGCTCCGCATAATGAATGACAGATGAAATCATAGCGCATTGGCTTTGATGTGTCAGGAGCAATGTAAACGCTTGTCTGATGCGCAATATTTTGTAGAGGGGCTAGGGGCTTTGCTTAGAAAATGGTATAAAGGGTCTTTGTTTACAAAATGGTATAAAGGGGCTAGGGGCTTTGTTTGCAAANNCGTGAACAGCCAGCACAAAACAAATTTTAGCAACCCTAGACCCTAGTCCCTAGACCCCAAAAACATGCTGATGAAATCTTGATTTACAGGAATGGAAAATGGTTGATGTGAAATCTTTTGTAGAGGGCCTAGGGGCTTTGCTCATAAAATGGGATAAAGGGGCTAGGGATTGCTGGCTGTCCTTAACAGCCAGCACAAAACAAACGTCAGCAACCCTAGACCCTAGTCCCTAGACCCTAGACCCCCCAGAATCCAAAAAACATACAGACTGGCTTCGATAAATCAGACATATAACGACCTTATGGTAAACACCCAGCCCTAACAGCGAAAATCAGCCCTTTCAAAGGCAGGTAGTTTTTACTGCCGACGAAAATGCTTAATCCCGAACCGCGATGCGGGGCGCATGGATATTGCGCTTGAGGCCGAGGTACATCCCACCGAGGATCCGGAGAGGGTGAGGAGGGCCATCCTGAACCTGTTCCCGGGCGCGGCCGAGATGGCAGGCACGGAAGGGCGTCTCAGATTCACAGCCGCAGATGCGGAACAGCTTGCCAGGAGGATCGGCGAGCAGATGATACGGGACACTGCGCGCTCCCTGCTGCTGAGGTCGGCACATGGCAACCGCATCAGATTCTGGCTGAACAAGCAGGCTGCGTTAGCGGGCAAGGTCAATTTCACCGAAGGTTCTTCGGTCCTGGGGGACATAACCGTGACCATCACTTCAGATGAGCCGGAAGCAATAATAAAGAGGATTGCGGGGGGTTCGGGAGAATGATCGGGTACTCATGCCCGCCCCTGTCGGTAAGACCGTTCCATGAAGCGGCAAAGCTCGTCCTCCCCCATTTCGAGCTGTGGGAGATAGTGTCTGAGGCGGACCATTTCCTTCCCGATATAGAGGCGCAGGCAAGGGAGCTGCTTGATACCACCCATCTGCGGCTCAGCGTGCACGCCCCTTACAGCACGGTAAACCTGGCAGCATTCGACGAATGCACTCGGAGGCATTCTGTCAGGGTGTTATGCGACACGATTCGGGTGGCAGGAAGGCTGGGGATAGGGCCTGTGACCGTGCATCCGGGCGTCATCGGGCCGATACAGAGGTTCGACAGGGACAGGGTCGCAAGGCTCACCAGAAAGGGCCTGGAGGAGATATCCGAGGCCGGGAAGGAACACGGCGTGACCGTGGCGCTGGAGAACATGCCGGACATGAAGGCCTGCATATGCAAGACCGCCGCAGAGATGGAAAAGATGCTGGAAGGCCTGGACATGGGAATGTGCCTGGACATCGGCCATGCAAACACGACACACCAGGTCAGGGAGCTTCTCGGGCTCGGTGCGAGATTCGTCAACATCCACGTCCATGACAATGACGGGACCGGGGACCAGCACCTGCCGTTGGGAAAGGGGAACATCGACTTCGGCGTCCTGAGGAATCCGGATTACAGGGGGAACCATATCATAGAGGCCAGTGCGCCCGGCATGGAAGAGGCGCTGGAAAGCAAACGCCATCTTCAAAGGATCCTGGGATAATATCGCTTAATGCCGAACTTCAGCGCGAAAAGATAATATAATGCATATATCATGCGCTTTTTATAAACAATGCAATATAAAGGAGAACACTGCGGATGAAGGTTCTGGTTCTGTGCATAGACAGGGATGACGACCTCGGCCACAAGGCCAAGATAGAGGGGCCCGTGATAGGCAGGCACGAGTGCGTGAGAGCAGCCCTGGAACTGGGCCTTGCCGACCCGGAGGATGCGGACACGAACACAATGCTGGCCGCCATCTCGACGTATGACGAGTTGGTGAAGAAGGGCCTCAACGCCGAGGTCGCAGCCATAACCGGGGATGTGAACGTCGGCTACCAGTCAGACCTGATGCTCACGAAGCAGCTGGAGGAGACGCTCGAGGTCACCATGGCCACCAATGTGGTCCTTGTGAGCAACGGCGCGGAGGACGAGTACATCTTCCCGATGGTCTCATCCAGGGTCAAGGTGGATTCGGTGCGCAATGTCATGGTCAAGCAGAGCAAGAGCGTCGAGTCCACATGGTACTTCGCATGGAAGATCATCAAAGAGGAGAAGACCAGGAAGCAGATAATCGCCCCGCTGGGCCTGATATTCCTGGCCATCGGGGCCATGCTGCTTATTCCGCTATTCAGGGCCATCGCCGAGCTTGACGCGGCGCTGGTGGTGGACGAGATATCGCTCAGGTGGCTCAGCATCGTCGTTTTCATACTGGGGATATACATGGTGCAGAACGCATTCAGGGTGAAGGAATCGGTGAGGAGCGGCGTCAAGCGCGCGAGGCGCTCCATCTACCAGGGCGATGTGACCATACCCATGTTCCTCCTGGCCGCGATAATATTCGTCCTGGGCATCGTGAAGGGCATCCAGGGAGCTTCCCAGGAGCTCCTTCCGCAGTTCCAGGGCTTGTTCACCCAGGTGCTTCTGTTCCTTGACGCGTCGTTTTACTGGTTCATGGCAGCCACCCTGATATTCGAGACCAGGAGGCTTGTCAATGCCCTCATCCAGAGGGAGATGGCGCCGAGGGGATTCTGGCTCCTGTCAATGTTCATCATAGCCGCGACCTTCCTCGTGCTCGGCGGCATCCATTACCTCATGCACTCGATGGACCTGCCGCTCTATCAAGGAGACCTTTTGATGGTCATCGTGGAGCTGGCAATCGGCGTGTCTATCGCGGTGGCGGCCGCCATCATGCAGAGGCGGATGAAAGTTGACACATGGGTGTCTAAAGAGGGATGGCGGAGATAATCTTCTTCCTGATGGACTTCCCGTCAGCCAGCGCCGCGGTGGTGAGCCCCGAGTCGCGTGAAAGGGCAAGGCCGGACAGGAAATCTGGCCAGCCGACATCCTCGTGCCGGAGGCCGAATATGCCTTCCCTCAGGACATTGATGTTCCAGTCATGGGTGATGTGTATGTCCAAGGTCTTACGGGGGGCTTCGTCTAATTTTGACCTCAGGTAGGCTATCTGAATGTCCCTGGCCTCTGGGAGAGGCATGAAAATCTCAGGGGGCACGCGTCCCGAGAACCAGGCCCTGATGAAGTTGTCGCCGTGCCTGTCGGCCTCGGCGAAGCCCTCCTCCACCGACACGCGGATGTAGGATACGCCCAGGGTATTCTCGGGTCGGACCTGCTCAACGCCAAGCTCCTGGGCTATGGCCTTGGCGGTCTGCTCGCACCGCTTCACGGGACTGTGGAACACCCTGTACCCAGAAAAGCGCCCTGCCAATGCCCTGCCGAACTCATGCGCCTGCTCCAGGCCCGCCGCGGTCAGCCCCGTGGTCCAGTAACCCTCGGCGCCGACTATCTCATGCCGCTGGGCGTGGCGGATCACGATTGCTGACAGGTTCGACTGACCGTTTAATAGGTCAAGGACATTTGACATTCGATAAGTGAACATGGTTTGCAGTAAAAAGATTTTCCCGGCATTCGAACCCTTTTTACTGCCTCGCGTGGCTGAACGCCAGGCCATTGATGGCCTGGATGAAAGCGTTGGGCAGTAAACGTGAAATGCCGTTGCATGCCGTACTAACACATCACAGCAAATGAATGATGTGAAATGTTTTGTGGAGGGGCTAGGGGCTCTGCATACAAAATGGAATAAGGGGTCTAGGGTCTTTGCTAGCATAATGGGATAAAGGGGCTAGGGCTTGCTGGCTGTTCACAACAGCCAGCAAAAAACATATGTTAGCAACCCTAGACCCTAGTCCCTAGACCCTAAATTCACATAGATATACAGACTAGCTTCGATGAATCGGCATGAGCAGTAACGTGAGATATACCGTTGCATGCCGTCCTCATGCAATCAAAGCAAATCGAAGCCTTCCAGCTTCGATATTCAGGCATGCTCCATTTTGAGATTTCACAATGGGTTTGCCGAATCTCTGATTCACCATAAA
>DAJR01000030.1 GCA_002496385.1 Methanomassiliicoccales archaeon UBA147
CCGCAACAAACTTTAATAGCAGAATGTTATCGGTCGTTTGTTGCGGGGATAGCCAAGTCTGGCCAACGGCGCAGGACTTAAGGTCCGGTGATACCTGGATAAGATATCCTGTCCTTAGTGGTTCGGGGGTTCAAATCCCTTTCCCCGCATATTATTTTAAGGGATTTGTACCGGAGGTTCACGAACAACTTGTTGTGAGCCAGCCGAATGCGAAGCACTCGGCGATGAATCCCTTTCCCCGCATATAATTTTAAGGGATTTGAACCGGAGGTTCACGAACAACTTGTTGTGAGCCAGCCGAATGCGGAGCACTCGGCGGGGAATCCCTTTCCCCGCATATTATTTTTAGAAATAAATATATACACCGATATCTATTTACCCGTGTGGACCCGAACCTAGTCGAACAGCTGCAGCGTCAATCTTTATGGCTCAGGGACTCCTGGCTCTGGCTTCTCAGGGAAAGAGTGACCCATGGAGCAAGGATGAGCGCCCTGGAGGTCGGCTGCGGCGCTGGCCATGTCATGGAAATCCTCTCGGAACACCTTGATGTCAAGGGAATCGACCGCGACCCGGACATGGTGGCCATCTGCAGAGAGAAAAAACTTGATGTAACGCTGGCGGAGGCCGGGAACCTGCCATTCCCAAACGGCACATTCGACATAGTGTATTGCTCGTACCTGATGCTCTGGCTCGGGGAACCTGTCAAGGCCATTCGGGAGATGTCCCGGGTCTCGGGGAAATGGGTGGTTTGCCTTGCGGAGCCCGATTACGGCGCGAGGATAGATTACCCGCCGCAACTGGAAGGACTGGGCAAGGCGCTGGCGGCCGACCTCCGGTCCAAGGGGGCGGACCCTTTCATCGGAAGGAAGCTGCGCTCTGTCTTTTCGGCTGCCGGTCTCGACGCCGAAATCGGTGTCCATCAGGGCGTTTGGCCGTTGGAGAAAACAGCCAGGGAGGTAAATGCGGAGCTTGAAAGGGCCGGTGAACCCGCCGGGGGCGATTTGAAATATATCGCTGAACAGGCCATGAAGGATGGCGGATTGCTCCAATACAACCCGGTTTTCTATGCACTGGCTAAAAAATAATAAAGATATTTATATATTATTTTATGGATTTGAAAATCTGTCGCCGCAGAGATAGTCGCCGTGCTCGATGGACAGCGGGCAGCCGCCGCCGCACAGTTGCCACATCTCGCAATCCCTGCATTTATCCGGCATGTATTCCCTGTTCCTGATTTTCCTGCACAGCTCGTGATCCCATATATTCTCCCAGTCCCCCAGGGCCCTCCCCAGCGGGCTGTAATAGCTCTGGCAGGGTATGACGGTGCCGTCCGGTTCGATTGCCATGTTGATGGAGCAGGCAGTGCATTGCTTGATGCCCAGGCCATAGTTGACCGGGTTGAATTCGCAGTAAGGCGTGGGGGCGTACCATATCAGGTTGACCTCATTCTCACTGGCAATGGCCTTCAGCCGCTCCAGGACGGATGCCAGTTCCTCGAAGGTGATGCCCTCGGCGCTCTTCCCCTTGCCTGAACGGATGAGTGCGTTGAACGCGATGTTCCTCACGCCCAGGGAGATGAGGAACCGCATCGTTTCTTCGGCTCCGGCCAGCGTTCGCTTCATTATAGTCGTGTTTGTGCTGACGTAGAGGTCAAGAGCCAGCGCGGACTTTATCCCGGCGACCGTCTCCTTCCACGCGCCCCGGCTGCCAGCCATTTCGTCATGCAGGCTTTCCAGGTGGGAGAGCATCGTTATCTGGACATGGTCCAGGCCGGCGTCCACCAGGTCCTTGAGGTATCCCGGCTTCGCGAGGTTCCTGCCGTTGGTTATCAGCCCGGTTATCTGCCCCAGCTCCTCGGATTTCGCCACCAGCTCTTTCAATCCTTCGTAGAGCGTGGGCTCGCCGCCCGTGAAAACTATGTGCGGGATACCGGCACCCCATAGCCAATCCAGCGTTTTCTTCCAAGTGTCAAGGTCCATTTCTTTCTTCGATTCTTCCTGGTTGTAGCAATGCCCGCAATCGTTCTGGCATCTGTAAGTGAGTGCGATGTCCATCCGGTAGGGCGAGTGCATGTCGTCTGCTCCCGCCAGTGGGCTCTCCGAGCCGACGCTCTCAATTATTTCAGGATCTCCAGCCAGGTAGCTCGCCAGCTGGTTCCTCACAAGTGTGTAATCCTCTTCGGCATCCTTCAGCTTCAGGCCTCGGTAGCGTTTCGCAATGGCCTTGTAGGTTATCAGGGGGTCGTCCCCTGCAAGGATGTGGGCGACGTAATCAACAGCAGTCCCGTTAAGGAATATCAATCGGGAGGCATCGACAATCAACACGCCTTTGTGCTCCGAGTCCACCCTGAGATGGAACCTGTGGCCCGCGAACTCGCCCCGGCCGTCGAATTTCATGGCTTTTGAATCCGTATTCTCGATGTCCCTCATCTTCCGCCTCCGGCACAGGCACAGGCGCAGGCACAGGCGCATGCGCACCCCCCGCCGCCCCCGCCCTTGAAGCCCCCGGCGGAACCGCTCTCCATGGCAGTCAGCGCCTTGGCTGCTTCACCAAGGATGTTCGTGGCCTTGTTCGTCCTCCCCGTCACAGCAGCGGAGAATGACTCGATATTGGATACCAGCGAGTTGCTTGTGCCCTTCACCCTTGCGACATAGCCCTGGGCGACTCCCTGGATGTTTATCGGGGCGCCTTTCGCGGACTGCATCGGGCGGTGCAGGAATACAGGATGATAAACCCAGAAAGTGTTCATGCGGTTGTCATAGTCCTTATCGAGCATGAGCCACTCGTTCTGCTCCTCCAGGGTGCCGACGACCATCTCCGGCGTTCCCGCGTCCTGGACCTGTTTCCAGGCTTTCTCGCAGATGACGCCATAGTACTTCTTGGTGGCATCGTGATCGAAGCCCACCAGCTTCTGCCTCACGTCCCGGATGAGGTCGGTCATAAGGTTCTCGAGTGCTTTCGGGTTGACCAATCCCATGTCATCGATGGCCTCCAGAAACTTCCTTTCATAGGCGCGGTCATGCTTTGCGCCGATGTTCTTGACCAGCTTGAACCCCTGCCCCACCGGAACCGCGGTTACAAGGCCCTTCCTCGTCATGCTAAAGAGAATCATGGTTGCCACCATGTCCAGCGGCCTCTCGAGGACTATCGCGGCCTCGGGTGCGGTGAGCCCCCTGCGCGGTCCGGCGCCCGCGACTGTCAACTGTGGTTTGAAATAGTCCTTCTTTCGCTTGTTCCACCACAGCTGGTATGATATCACGAACGCCACCAGTATCGCCGGGATGATGCAGCAGATGTTCGCGCACAGAAAATCCCCCAAGGAGGCAAGCACCGCCCCGGCCCTGTCCCATATTGTCTCCGAGTAAAATTTGTCCACATAGGCCGAAGGGAGCCCGGCGCCGAAGTTGTAATAACCGTCGGCCTGCCGATACAGGTCGATGTCATCTGCCTCCCATGTAGCCATGACCAGCCCGAGCGTTTCATTGAAGCCGATGGAATCCCAGGGTTGATTGTATAAATACACAGCCTCGGTGGCGTTGGTGAATCCTGGAGGGAAGAATATCCTGGCCCGGAGGTAACCGGTGTTGCCCCTCTGGAAATCCGGGCTGAACCAGGTTGGCTTGAAATGAACGCCAACGCCCCCTTCCACAAGCTCGTTCTCCCAGACCATCCTGTCGTTCCTGATAGTGAACATCAGGATGAATTTCTGGCCCGAAATCTCAATCAGGTTCCTTATCTGGCTGGAGAACTCCACCGCGACCCCGGTCTCGATCCAGGGAGATGTATGAATCTGGTCGGGGGTGAATGACTGTCCTTCAATCACGACCGCTGCGGCAGCTGTCGCGAGATCGTAATGCTTGTTGGGAAGCCCTATGTCCACTCCGTCAAGCTGGCCATGGTTGATGAAGTGAAATTCATAGGTTATGCCGACGCTGCCGTCCTTGTTGATGAAAACATCGACATGCTCTGCCTCCAGCTCGAAATCGTAGTTCAGCTGGGCGGCCGCAAAGGGCATTGCGGTGAATGCCAGCATCAGAAGGAATGAAGCGAGTGTCAAGCCAACAGCCTTTTCGAGCATCCCCACCTACCATTTCGGCTGCTCTTCAAGGGCCGAGACCTTACCGCAGAACGGGCAGCTGAGCATCAGCCCGCCGTCGATGAGCTTGATGTCCTTATCGGCTACGGAACCGCCGCAAGCCGGGCACTGGATGGCCTTCTCGCGGAATTCCCCTGCGCCGGACATCTGGATGTTCTGGGTCACAAGCGTCGGGCGCTTGGCCTCGGCGCGCACCATGAGATAAACCACCAGGAAAAGCAGCAGCCCCAGCCCTGCGCAGACAGCGCCGATGAGCATGTTGTCCGGGCCTCCGGCAACGATGAAAATGAAGCCGAGGCCGAGAAATACCAGGCCGCCGAATACTGACATGGCTCCGACTATCTTTATCATTTCCTCGGCCAGTAATCCGGCGACGGTCGTATAAACCTATCGTTCAGCAGGTGTTCAGGCCTTTTTCATGATGTACCAAACGAAAGCCAGGCCGAGAAGTCCGATGAGCGCGACAATGCCCAGGACAATAAGGACGTACCAGTAGGGCCAACCCGGCTCGTATTCGTTGCCTGTTACCGCGGCATTGAGGGGCTCCGGGTCATCGGCATCCGGAACACCGTCGCCGTCGTCGTCTGTGTCCGCATTGTCTCCTGTTCCGTCGCGGTCGGTATCCGTTGTCTCAGCGGAATTCAACGGGAAAGCGTCCTGGTTGTCTGGCACCCCGTCGCCATCGTCATCGGTGTCTGCATTATTGCCGGTGCCGTCGCCGTCCGTGTCCAGGGTCTCATTTGCATTTGTGGGGAATGCGTCATTGATGTCAGGCACACCGTCAGAATCTGTGTCCAGTTGCGTAACTGCCAGCACGAAGGTTCTGCCGGCCGTCCCGCCGTTCCCGTCGCTGACTGTTATCTGGACATTGAACCTGCCAAGTTCTGCCGTTCCGCTCAGAACGCCTGTCGCAGGGTCGATGGCCAACCAGTCCGCGGTCGTCGTCAGGGACCATGTCAGGGTGTCGAGGTCGGCGTCGGTGGCGGAATAGTCCACGCTGTAATCTTCGCCGCTGATGGCCGTCTTCACATCAACAGTGGTTATCACCGGCTCGTCGTTAACGCTTGTGACAGTCACTGTCACGGTCGCGGTTGCTGTCAGGCTGCCGTCTGAAACGGTGTATGTGAAAGTGTCGATGCCGTGCCAGTTCGCGGCTGGCCCGTATGTCAATCTTGTTCCGCCGGAGGTTATGGCCACTGTGCCGTGCGCACCCTGGGTAACCGCTGTGACAGTGAGAGTTTCCCCCGCATCGGGAGCGATGCCATCGTTCGAAAGTACCAGGATGGTCTGGGTGCCGCCGTCCTCCAGCATGGTGAGGCTGTCATCTGCGGCCGTGGGGGGGTCATTGACACCGACCACGGTGATTGTCACAATGGCGGAATCGGTCCCCCCGTTTCCGTCGCTTACTGTGTAGGTGAATGAGTCTGTTCCGAAGTAGTCCGCGGCCGGAGTATATTCCACGGTGCCGCCGGCTATGGCAACAGTACCGTGAGTGCCCTGGGTGACTGCCGTTACGGTCAAGGTGTCACCATCGCCGTCCATGTCGTTCGCCAGCACCGGTATCGCGTTCGGGCCGCTGTCCTCGTTGACTGTCGCCGCATCATCCGCAGCGACAGGGGCCACATTTACTTCGTTGACCTTTACCATGAAGGTCTGGTTGTCGAACAGGCCGACATTGTCTGTCACACGGACCGTGATATTGTAGAATCCCGGGCCCTGGGCCTCGGTGGGTGTCCAGGTGAACAGGCCGCCAGCTGTGATGGCGGCTCCATCGGGAAACGCGCCATCAAATGCGAAGAAGAGTGTGTTCGGAATGTCGGAATCGATTGCCGTGGCGATGAATGAAAGGAGCACGGCCTCGTCCACGATTTTGTTGGGGATGGTGACGAGAACCGGGGCATCGTCCACGCCGTTGACTGTGATTGTCACGGTGGCAATGTTCGAGTCAAATGTCCCGTCGTTCGCGTGATACGTGAAGCTGTCGGTGCCGCTGTAATTTGTGGCTGGGAAATATAAGAATGAGCCGTCGGCGTTCAATGTCAGGGTCCCGTGGCTCACATCCGTATCCAGGTTCGCAGACAAGCCTGGCCCGTCCGCGTCGATGTCGTTGATAAGCACTCCGGCTCCCGGGAGGATGCTCAGTGTGGTGTCCTCTGTCGCATCGTAATTGTCCGCAACCGCGACAGGGGCATCGTTTATGGCGGTGACTGTGATCGTCACGGTAGCCGTGTTCGAGTTCGCCAGGCCGTCATTCGCATGGTAAGTGAAGGTGTCCGGGCCGGTGTAATTCGAGTCGGGAGTGTAAGTAAACGAGCCATTGGCATTCAAGTCAAGGGTCCCATGGAGCGCGTCCGCATCTAGAACTGCGGTCAATGTAGCATTATCGACATCCGCATCGTTGGATAGCACCCCTGTTCCGTAGGTGGAAACATTGAGGAGCGTGTCCTCGGCAACTACATAGGCATCGTTCGCTGCCACCGGCGCATCGTTGACCGGCGTGATGTTGATTGCCACGGTCACGATGTTCGAGTCCAAGGCCCCGTCATTGGCGTGATAGGTGAAACTGTCGGTGCCGGTGTAATTCGCTCCGGGCGTGTAAAGGAATGAGCCGTTTGCGTTCAAAGTGAGTGTTCCGTGGCTCACGCCCGTGTCCAGGACGGCCATGATGTTGTTGCCGTCGGCATCGACGTCATTGGAAAGCACCCCTGCCGCTGAGGTTGATATGTTCAGGACTGTATCCTCGGCCGCGGTGTAGTTGTCCCAGTACGCCACCGGCGCGACATTGGTCATGGTAATGGTACTTGTGGCTTCCGCGCTCCAGGCAGCACCGTCAGACACAAACCAGGTGATCGTCCTGTTGCCTTCTTTGGGATTTGTTTTCGTGTTGTTGAAAGTGATGTTGTGCAGGGCCAATGTGTAGTTAGCAATGGAATCCGTTCCAGTCAGGTGCAGATACCTGTCTGTTGTCCCGGCCCCAATGATTATATTGTCAAAAGGTGAATCCTCGGCCAGACCAATTTCGTCCCATGAGGTCTCATAATTGGCTGTTATATTAACCCAGGCTTCCTCCATGTTTATATCGTCCGCGTCGGTTATCGAAATATCCGGGTCTATGATCACTGGCCAGTCATTGGGGACGAAGGCGGTCACGTTGCTGAAGTTTGTGGATAGCATAGGCGGGTCGTTGACGCCGGTGACGTTTATCCACAGAATGCCATCGTCATAAGTGCCATTGCTGTCTGATATATGGTAAAAGAATGCTTCCTGCACTTTGTCGCCCGCGTTCAGGTTCTCGAACTGGCCGTTCGGGTCATATATGAATGTGCCATTGGCGTAAAGGGTGAGCACCGCGCCAAACCCAGTGGTTGTCGAATTGTCAATAAGTATAAGGTCCAGCATGACGCCATTGAGAGCGACAACCGTGAGGTCATCCCCGTCCGGATCAAAATCATTTGCAGTGAGATTTCCCATGTACAATGTGTTCTCGTTGGTGGCGTAATCGTCATCTACCGCAATCGGGGCTGAATTGAACTGGTTCCAGAGGAAGAATGGATACGTGTAGTTCTCCTTGATGTCCCAGATATTCGTGAAGTCCCAGCCCGCGAAAGTTGCGTTTTGCATCATCTCATAAGTGGTCCTACCAATCCCACCCCCGGGACTCGTTGCCATTCCGGAAGTCTGTGTGTCCCAGTACGAGGCAGAAATGACCGGAGTCCCTGCGACCATTCCGCAGAATCCGCCGACATTGGAAATTCCGTTGGTGTCGCCCGTGCTATAACATTTATCAATGATGTCATCGGCATCCGTTTGATGTAGCCCGACAAAACCGCCGACCCAGCTGTTTCCGTCAACGCGTCCCAGCGCGTAACTATCCGTCACGTCTGCTTCCAATGTTCTGCCGACGAAGCCGCCGACATAATTTCCACCGGTGACATGGCCAGATGCAAAGCATTCGATTGCCGCGCTGTTTGCCGCCATATCGCCGACCGCACCGCCAACCCTTGTATCTACATTGCCAGTAGGACCGGTTACATCGCATGTGCTGTACGACCTGGAAATTGTAGCCGTCGCACCGTCCAGCATTCCGACAATGCCTCCGGCCCTTGATGGGGAGATACTTGTGGCTGTAACAGTGCCGGAACTGTGCGAGTCCGAGATGGCGCTGTTGCTGTATCCGGCCAGGCCTCCCACGTGAGAAGAACCGGTGAAAGAGCCAGCGCTTGAGCAATTCGCGACCGTTCCAGCATTGCTGCCGACGAGGCCGCCGATGTAATTGCCGGTCCCGGTGACGTTGAAGTCCAGCAATGTGACGTTGGTCACCATGCCCGTTAAAGATATCGTGCCGAACAATCCCTTCAGGCCTCCCGCGCGGTTGATGAAGAGGCCGGTTATCGTGTGGTTCTGACCGTCGAAGCTGCCGTTGAACGTTGAAAGGGTGGTATTGCCTATTGGATCGAAGCCCTCGCCGGAGGGCCATGTCACAGTCTCAGATGCATCAATGTCCTGGCCGAGCACATAGAATGCATTTAGGTCCTGGTTCATCTCTTGCAGATGGGCTGTCGTGTTGATAATATAGGGCTCGTCAACCGAACCCCAGCCGTCGCCGGAGAACGCCGGCCTCTCTCCGACCGCGGATGCCTCTGCCCCATTCCCGAACATCACTACAGCGCCGCTGACCACCAGCATCGCGCACATCCATATCGCAACAATTTTCGATTTCATGTTCCTCACCTGAATATATTATGAACTATGGTAACAACAGGAGATACTTATCTTTTTATCTAACTTGGGCAATTCCGACCCATGCTCAGACCGGTGTTGAAACCAGACACAGCCCAGGTCATTTCCATGTTCCTGAGGCATCATGTCCAGCTTGCCGGCGCCAAAGGCGTTGTCGTGGGAATGAGCGGCGGCCTCGATTCATCTGTCACGGCAAAGCTGGCCGCGGACGCTCTCGGACCGGACAAGGTGCTGGCCGTCCTGATGCCCGAATCCACAACACCGGACGAATGCATGGTCGATGCCAGGGAGATGGCCGAGGCCTGGGGCATTCACAATGAGAATTTCAGGATGAATGACATTGTCAATGCCGCGGCAAAGACCCTGAAGGTGGCCGACAGGAACCAGCTGGGCAACCTGAAGTCCCGCGCCCGCATGATGGTGCTGTACCAGCTTGCCGCGGAGAGGAAATTCCTTGTCATGGGCACGGGCAACAAATCAGAACTTCTCACAGGCTACTTCACGAAATGGGGTGACGGTGCATCTGACCTGTGCCTGCTCGGGGACCTGTACAAGACCCAGGTGAAGGAGCTTGCTGCGCAGATAGGAGTGCCGGAGAAGGTCATTGCCAGGGTGCCGTCCGGGGACCTGTGGAAGGGCCAGACCGACGAGGGAGAGCTGGGCATTGACTATGCAACGCTGGACAGGATCCTTTTGGGCATCGAGCTGGGAATGAAGGATGCGGACATCGTGAAAGGCGCCAAGGTCGATGCGAAACAGGTGGTGCATGTTCGCGGCCTCGTGAAGAGGAGCGTGCACAAGCGACGCATGGGCCTCATCCCGAAGCTGGGGTCGCGCACCGTGGGGCAGGACTGGAGAGAGGCGGACATATCACATTAATTTTTCATTGGCCGCCCGAACGAATCCCTGCGTATCCTCAACATCTATGATTATCTCCCTGGATGAGCGCCACAGCAGAAAACCGAACCGCCTCCTCGCCTTCATTTTCACGGTCACAAGGTTCCGATTGCCGGTTGCCAGGATTATCCTGTTCCTCGCGCCGGCATGGAAAAAACCCAGCGCCCACAGCCTCACCTGTGAGGGCGCCACGGTTTCTATCTGGCTGAAGGGAATTTCGGTCCGGAAAAGCACACCCTGCCTCAGTATGATGCATTCATCGGTTATCTCATGGTGGGTCATCATCGGCGTCAGGGTCGTCAAAGCAGCTGCGATGAGAAAAACGACGCCGAAACCCGCAAGCCATGCCGTATCGATGTCCGGGGACCACATTAGAAACAGCAATAAAGCCAGTATCCCCAATAAAAGCAAGAAACGGATGCCGAACTGCAGCTTGGGGTAGGCGAACTTCATGCTTCGTAATGGCTTTTCGGACAAATAAGTATCGGACGAACTCAGATACTCAGCCGTTCCCGAAGGCGCACCTCAGCTCGAACAGCGAATGGCATATCCTGTCGATCGCCCGCCTCAGATTCGCGTCATTGTCGAATTTCCCCACCGGGGGCTGGCCCTTCAATATTCCGACATTCTCGGTGATGTTGGGTATGGCCCTGGTGACCTCATCGACTATCGTCACGCTGGCCGCCCTGGCGCTTCGGGAGAGCGGGTTGAGGTCGATCACGATTGTGGTCTTCCCCATCTTCCTGAGGGCCTGTGCACGGTCGCCGTCCTCCAGGGGCACCAGTATCACGTCGGCGGTGAAGATTCCTTCTCGTGTGCACAGGCCTCTGTCATGCTCTATCCCGGGTATCCGGGCGTCAGGTTCCAGGCCGAGGATGTCCTCTGCCCCATGGGCCTCCAGGAACTTCACGAGCATCTTCATGCGCTTATCGGTGCGGTAGAATAGGTTCACTTCCAGCTTTGCCGGGATGGCCTTTGACAGTTCCGCAAGGGCTTCGGGGCAGAGGGCGGCGACGTTGCCGTTGACCGATATGACGGGATTTTCCGCATGCAGAAGAAGACTGGCTGCGGCCATTTCCGCCTCCTCTGCTTCGGGAATCGTGCACTCTCCAAGAAGATAATCGAACGCCTCCCCGCGGCCGTGGGCGATCATCCCGGCCTCCGCGACCATGCCGTCCTTGTAGGCCTGGATCAACTTATCCCTCTTCATAAGGCTCTCATATCTCGGGTGGGATTTCGGTACAGTCATGCAGCCCTGAATGAGAATCGTCCGTATAGCATTTTCCAAAGGATTTTTCCAAACCGGAAGAATAATGCCGGGGATGATGGCAGGGTATTAATACCGGATGATGTTTCATGAAAGACAATGGAATGCACAATCGAACAGGGTGCGAGCATTGCGGTCACGAAATGCCTGAAGGTGAAGCCCGAGGACAGTGTTTTGATAGTCGCTGACGGGCCAAGCAAAGAGATAGGCATGGCCATAAGGCAGAAATCGCTCGAGATAACCGACAAGGTGAGGTTCTTCAACCTGGATTTGCCCAGCTACGGCGGCAGGCCGCTCAAGGCGATGCCCACGTCGCTGGTGGATGCCATAAAGAACACCACAGCCGCCTTCTTCGTGGCGGGACCCATGGAGGGTGAGCTTGAAACGCTCAGGGGGCCTTTCCTCCTGCTGATAGTCCAGAAGGCCAGATTGGGCCACATGGTCGGCGTCAATGACATCATCATGAAGACGGGGATGTGCGTGGACTACGACAAGGTCGCAACGATCACCAATCGCCTATTTGATATGGTCTCCAAGGCAAAGGAGATCAAAGTGACATCGCCCGCAGGGACGGATTTCACCGCAACATTCGATTCCGGCATGAAATGGATACCCTGCACAGGGATAATCGAAAAGACCGGGGAGTGGGACAACCTGCCCTCCGGCGAGGTATTCACCGCTCCGAAGACACTCCAGGGAAGGCTTGTCATCGACGGCACCATCGGCGACTGGATCGAGATGAAGTACCAGGGAAAGGTTAATTATCAGAAAACGCCGCTCATCATCGATGTCGAGAGCGAGATGGGAGGCTCTTTCATCAAGAAGGTCGAATGCAGCCACAAGGAGCTCCTGGCAGATTTCAAGGCATATGTGAATTCCGAACCGAATGCCTCGAGGATTGGAGAGATCGGGCTCGGGACCAATGTTTTCCTGAAGGAGCTGGTGGATAACATCCTCCAGGACGAGAAATTCTCGACCGTCCATGTTGCGTTCGGGGACCCATACCACGAGAAGACCGGAGCGACCTGGGCCAGCGACTACCACATTGACCTCCTGATGCGAAAATGCAGCATCTGGCTCGACGGCCGCCAGATTATGAAAGAAGGGAAGTACATCAAGGAAATTCTTGGTTGAGATTACTTTCGCCCACCCCCTCGCTATGCTTATAAGCTTGAACCATAATTGAGATCCGGTGAGTACCATGAGCGAAGAAGAGAACGGAATAGAGAAGTTACCAGGAGTCGGACCAGCAACGGCGGACAAGCTCAGAGAGGCCGGTTACACCACCATGATGTCTATCGCGGTGGAGTCCCCGAAAAATTTGGCAGATATATGCGAGATAGGCGAAGCTGTCGCCACCAAGGTCATCGCCGCGGCAAAGAAAGCCGCCGATATCGGCGGGTTCGAGACAGGCGACATTGTAATGGAGAGAAGGGAGAAAGTAGGCAAATTGACCACATGCTCCAAGGCTCTCAACTCCCTCATGGGCGGGGGATTCGAGAGCCAGGCCATCACCGAGATGTACGGCGAGTTCGGCTCCGGTAAAACCCAAATAGCGCACCAGTGTTCAGTTTCCGTCCAGATGAAAGAGAAGGACGGAGGACTTAACGGCGATGTGATAATCATCGACACGGAAAACACTTTCAGGCCAGAAAGGATAGTTCAGATGGCCGAAGCCCTCGAGATGGATTCGAAGGAGGTGCTTTCCAGGATACATGTTGCGCGAGCGTTCAATTCCCATCACCAGATGCTATTGGCCGAGAAAGCCAGGGAGATCGCCGAGGAATACGATGTCAGGCTGCTCATCGTTGATTCGCTTACTTCGCATTTCAGGGCGGAATATGTCGGCAGGGGAACTCTTGCGGACCGCCAGCAGAAACTCAACAAGCACATGCACGAGCTCCTGAGGTTCGGGGACCTGCACAACTCGGTCATCCTCGTCACCAATCAGGTTTCAGCGAAGCCGGACGCGTTCTTCGGAGATCCCACAAGGCCAATCGGGGGCCACATCGTCGGCCACACGGCCACGTTCAGGCTGTACCTCCGCAAGAGCAAGGGAGGCAAGCGCATCGTGCGCCTGATAGACTCCCCAAATCTGCCCGAGGCGGAAGCCGTGATAACCGTTGACGAGAAAGGCATCCGGGATTGAGGGAATTCTGGCAAACCGTTTCGACATGTATATTTAGATGATATTGCTTTGACCTCAGAGATAGGTCATGGTGAAAAAACAGAACGGAACGGTGCAGTGCCAGATATGCGGCAAGCAGAAACGCGCCAGCGTATCCGTTCTCGGCGAGCTGGTGAGACCATCAATCGTCGCCACCATTCAAAGGACCCACCCCGAATGGTCCCCACACGGTTACATTTGCTTCACTGACCTTAACCATTTTCGCGGCCAGTATGTGGAGGAGATGCTCGAGGCTGAGAAAGGCGAACTGTCAACCATCGACCAGGAGGTCGTCAGGAGCCTGAGCGAGCACGACCTGCTTGCGTCCGACATAGCCAAGGAGTACGAGGACCAGCTGACCTTCGGTGAGAGGCTGGCCGACAAAGTGGCGGAATTTGCCGGAAGCTGGAGCTTTATTGCATTTGCAATAGGCATAATCATAGTGTGGATACTGCTCAATCTGCTCATCGTGGCGCTGAGATGGGACCCGTACCCGTTCATACTTCTGAACCTGGTCCTATCATGCATCGCGGCTTTGCAGGCGCCGATAATCATCATGAGCCAGAACAGGCAGGCCGAGCGCGACCGGATGCGCTCCCAGGAGGATTACAAGGTCAACCTGAAGGCCGAGCTCGAGATCCGTCACATCAGCGACAAGATAGACCACATCCTGACAAAGCAATGGGAGCGGATGATGGACATCATGCAGATCCAGATGGAGCAGATGGAAGAGATTGCCAGAAAATCCCAGAAGGAAAAGCCAGAAGACAAGCCCAAGAACGGAAACCAGTCCGGTTAATCCTTGCCCAACTGTTTTATCCTGGTCTCGGCCTTGGAGAGTATCTCGTCGGCAAGCTTGGAGAGCTTCACTCCTTCCTCGTAGAGCTGCATTGCCTTCTCCAGCGGGAGGTTCTCGTCCTCCAGTTCCTCGTTCACTTTCCTTAGCTTTTCAATTATCTCCTCGAACTTCAATGTCCTTCACCTCGCCTGTTACTTTTCCGTCTCTCATGCGTGCCTCGAATTTCCCTTTCCTGAATCCCTGTGCGCCCCTCACCCTTTCGCCGTCCTGGTACATGGCTGCAAGCCCTTTCTCCGCAATCGCCGCTGCCAAGGTTGTGCGCAGCCCGGAGTCCAGGTATGCACGCAATTTCTTGGCCCCGGCCAGGTGTCGGGCGGAATGAAAGCCGATGCCGGCTTCCAAGCCTTTGAGCGTGCTCCGGACGTTCTCCACTCTGGAATCCAGCACCTTCCTCCACATTGACATGTCCATGCTGTCAAGTGCCTGGCGGTTGTCCCTCACACATTCCTCAGCCGATGCCTTGATGGATTCCACTAGAGACTTTTCCTCGTCGATGACCCTCTGCATGCCCTTGACAACGAGCTCGGCCGCTGCCGTTGGAGTTGAGGCCCTGGCATCGGCCACGTTGTCTGTGATGACCTCGTCTATCTCATGGCCGACCGCAGAAATGATTGGAGTCTTGCAGGCGAATACCGCCCTGGCCAGCGATTCCTCGTTGAAGGCCCATAGGTCCTCCATCGAGCCGCCGCCCCTGCCGATGATGATGACATCGACCTTCCCGTCCAGCTTCCCGATGCCTGCGGCGATGCTCTCGGCCGCGCCTTCACCCTGTACCCTGGCATCCACAGTCAGTATCTCCACCCCGGGTCCGGACATGAATACTCTGGCCATGTCCTGGAGTGCCGCGCCCTTCTCGGAGGTGACGATGCCGACTCTGCCGGGATACTGGGGGATGGGAACCTTGGACTCGGGCGCGAACAGCCCCTCTTTGTGAAGCTTCTCCTTGAGCTCCAGGTATCTCCTGAATAGCTCGCCCCGACCCTCGGGCTCGCATCTTCGCACGTCCAGTTGGTATGTCGAATTGCCCCCCCAGGAGGTGACGCTGCCCCACACCACGACCCGGTCCCCGTCCTTCAGGGGAAGGGAGTCGATGGCGTCGGCATTGCCCTTCCAGATGGCGCATTTCAGGACATTGGATTCGTCCTTTAATGAGAAATAGTGATGGCCTCGGTCGGAATACCCCGAGACTTCCCCCCGGACCGCGATGTCGCACAGCTCGGGCTTCGACCTGAGCGTGTCCTTGACCAGGCGGGACACCTCGGTGACTGTCAGCGGTTCCATGGGAGGGGGATTGGCCCGGCTGAATATAAATCATTCCCGGGGGTGGGCGAAGGTACTCGGTCGGGACCAGGTCCGTCTTTGAGGAGGAAGAGGTATTCCCTTTTCACAATCTTTCACAACAATTTTCGTAAATGGGATATACTGTGAAAGACCTTTTATGGTTAGGATAGTGAGTTTGATGATATACAGGAACAAACGGGAATACGAAAAGACGGTCAAGAACCTTGAAACAGTCCT
Organism: Methanomassiliicoccales archaeon UBA147; assembly: GCA_002496385.1. Lineage (GTDB taxonomy): Archaea > Thermoplasmatota > Thermoplasmata > SG8-5 > SG8-5 > UBA147. The sequence goes on from DAJR01000030.1 coordinate 15,545, forward strand.
GCACGAGGGAGCCCAACGTGTGAAACAGCAGTCCAAACCCTCTGATGTTGACCATGATGGGACCGATTGAATCATCAGCTATTCAATATCACACTTGACATCTCCTATTTTTTCCTTTCTTTTCATTGTTTAAAAACCACATTGCCTATGAAACGGCAGTAGAAACATTATTAGCAAGACATTTTTAAATCTCTTGCACAGGCTCCCGGCGGAATCGAGGGCTTCATTATTTACAAACATTCGCGATAGCCCGAGAGACGGGGGTTGAAACATTATTAGCAAGACATTTTTAAATCTCTTGCACAGGCTCCCGGCGGAATCGAGACTTTCACAATTGAAATTTTGGAAACAATAAGTCGAGAGACGCCGGGAGCACCGTATCAAAACGCATAGAATCTCTTGCATAGGCTCCCGGCGGAATCGAGGGCTTCACTTGATACAATTGATAACAATAGCCCGAGAGACGCCGGGAGCATCGACCTAATCGGATAGAATCTCTTGCATGGGTTCCCGGCGGAATCGAGGGCTTCATTATTTACAAACATTCGCGATAGCCCGAGAGACGCCGGGAGCACCGTATCAAAACGCTAATAAAATGAGGTGCTCCCGGCGGAATTCGAATCCGCGTCGAAGCCTCGAGAGGGCTTCATGATTGGCCACTACACTACGGGAGCTAACTGTTTGTTCCTTTCCCGTAGTTCGTCCCTTGGCCTTCCAGGCCTTCGGAATTCCACTACGGG
>DAJR01000018.1 GCA_002496385.1 Methanomassiliicoccales archaeon UBA147
GCTGGCCTTCGTTCGAACCGGTGAACCACTAAGGAATAGATCTTGAGTCTATCGCCGTTGGCCGAGCTTGGCTATCCTCGCACAATGGGCACAATATTGTGATAATACATATTAATTGCGATACCTTCATCTAAACATTTATACATGATGCACATTTCCCAAACCACCGATGGGCTGGTGGTCTAGTGGTTATGGCGCCAGTGGAATCTTGCGTCACCGCAAATGACGTCGCCCTTACAAGGCGAAGATCGGCGGTTCAATTCCGCCTCAGCCCACTTAGTTTTCTTTATGCATGCATTCGTGGGCTTCAGCGGAATTCACAACTTATGCTGGCAGATGTTTATTTCTTAAGTTGTGAACAGCGCCGAACTCCTCAGGCACAATATGCGAAATACGGAATGCGGCTTGGTTGCGGAGTTTGCTGATAAATGCCGACAGAAACTCCGCTCCTTCCGCCCCAGCCCACTCTGTTTTGAGATTAATTATATACGTGGGCTGGGTCGAGTCGCAAACATTGTTAATAGGTGATGATAGAAAGTTTGCGACTTCCGCCTCAGCCCGTTGATAATATTTCCATAAGCCCCTAGAGAATAAAATGAGGTGTGGATTTGCATCAAATCTTCCACAAAACCGCCCATGATGTTGAAATAGTCCCATATATCGAGCGCTCGTTTTAATGACTATAGATGGAGGTATGAGAATGACAGTGTACAAACAAAAAATGAAAGTGAACGACATAGATGTGATATTCATTTCGTTCCTGGCTATGATTGCATTTCTGACTGGCTGGTTTTTATTCGGTCCTTTCATCGCGGTGCTGCTGGCACTCTTGGTGGCGGTTGTGGGCATCATAAGAATGAAACGGACCCGCAGTGTGGACAGATTGAATGCCAAAAAGGAGCTGTACCAGGAGACGCTGTTCAAAAAATGAGTGCCTGTTTAAGCTTATTTCCTGTCCCGTTCAATCATGCCCATATTGATGGACATAGTTCATCTGGCTGCCGCATCTCGGACAATTGCTCATGTTTCTTCACACACCGTATTTCTCAACCAGAACATGGACAAGGCCTATGCCGATTTAAGCACTTCGGTAATATCTGTTTATAACAAAATCGTAACCTTAATATTCGGCTCGGCATTCCGAGATGTGTGAACGAGGTCGTGGACAAGCGCATGAAGGGCGTGATTTTCAACGGTTATGCCAACTTCATAAGGAAAAAGGGGGGTAACCTGGCCCTGGAGCAGTGCTCGAAGGAGGTCGGGTTGGACCTGAACAAGCTCGTGGACGAGAAATGGTACCCCGACACATACAGCCTGATGACCATCCAGTGGGTCGCCAAGACCTACGGCCCGGAGGGGTGCAGGCAGATGGGGCATGCCACGGTCGCCCAGCGCGGCGTCATCTCGGCGGTTGCGCGGCTGGCCGGCGTCAAAAGGATCCTGGAATCAGCGCAGAAGGAGCTCAACGACACAATCAACTTCGGAAAGGTCGCGTGCGAGTTCAACGAGAAAGGCGCCACCATGATACTCAGAAATCTGGTCGCCGACCCAATCGAGTGCGAGGTCTGGACAGGCGTTTTCGAGGGTTTGATGAAGATCTCGGGTTCAAAGGGAACTGTGAAGAAGCTCACCTGTCAGCAAAAAGGCGCTGAGTCCTGCACCTACGAGCTCGTTTGGAAATAATAGCGGTTACGGTTCTGCCGCCATCTTCCGCACCAGGGTCACCAGTTCGTCGATGATTATCCGGTTGGCCTTGTCGCCGAACCCCTTATTTGCAAGTTGGGGGTCGCCCATCACACCGTCAGTGAAGAATTTTTCAGCATCCGGCATCACCCGGTACTTCGGGAACTTGGGATGGCATGGTTTTGCCTTGCCCTTCACCAGGTCCGGGCGGATGGCCATCACCCTGGAGGTTTCGATCATCCCGGCATGGCCGTCGTCCGGCGGTATCTCGATCTCCTTCATGGCATAGGCTATGTCATAGTCAGAGAGCACCATTATCTTCAGCTTGGGGTGTTTCTCGAGGACATGCTCCGCAGCGAGCCTGAGCGCGGCCATGTGAAGCCTGCCCGCATGGCCCGAGAGGACCACGATGTTCCTGAACCCGGTCCTGTGGAGCTCGCAGATTATGTCCTCCGCGAACATCTGGAGGGTCTCGAATCGCAGGGAGAGCGTGCCGGGGAAATTCCTCGTGCTGGAGCACTGGCCGTATTTCAACATCGGCAGGACGAAAGTGTTGCCGAGCTTCCTGGCCGTCTCGATGGCCACGTATTCCGGCTGCAGGCTGTCGGTGGACAGCGGGAGGTGCGGGCCGTGTTCCTCTGTAGCGCCTATCGGGAGTATGGCCACCGATTTCGCATTGACCTTGGCCTTGACTTCCTTGCTCGTGAGTTCTTCGAATATCATGGAAGGGAGGATGCGATCATACCTCTTACAATTTTCGCATCGCCAGCTGCGCCCAGCCTCTCGAAGATTGCCAGGGCCCTTGAAAGGTAGTCCCGCTTCTTATCCGGCACAACCTCGGCCAGGCCCCGGTAGGCCTCTGCGATCTGCCAGTGGAATCTCAGGTCCTCGGCCAGGGCCAGGCATCGCTCGTAGTACCGTTTTGCATCGCCGGGATTGCCCATGGTTCTGTGGACATCGCCCAGATTGCTGTAAAGGATTGCCACCAGTCTGCTGTCTTTTATCTTCTCGGCACATGACAGTGCGCGCGAGTACTTCTCAAGAACGAGAGCATTATTCCCCGCCTCCCAGTCCAGGATTCCCAGGTTATTCAGCGCACGGGATATTCCGCGCAGGTCTTTCTCCGATTCTGAAATCTCAAGGTCGCGGGCATATGACTCGGCCGCTGCCGCCGCATCGCCCGTCTTCCACTGCACCACGCCCAGACTGCCCAGGACTTCGGCCATCATAGTACCGGATTTCAGTTTCCGAAGCGCGGTTTCCAGCATTTGCCCGGCTCCGGCGAGATTTCCCTTCCTGTACTCTATTGCGGCAAGCCGCCTAAGCGCGCCGGCTTCGTCCTCGGTATCCCCATCTTCGCGAGCGCGGTCCGCGCAGGACAGGTAGATCGCAGAGGCTCGGTCCCATGACCCGCTGATATCCAAGGCCGTTGCTTTGATGAAATCTGTCCTGAGCACCTCATCGGGATTCTGCCAGTCTTCGGGAACCATGTCGCACAGGACCAAGATCTCGTCGGTATAGCCCCGGGTGAGAATATCCCGGCCCCGTTCTCCCAACCTCATAATGGCGGATTCGAAATCCCTGGCCATGAACAGGTGGTACATCTCCTCGACCTGGCCGCCGGTTGAGGAATCATACAGGGCATAGAACTCAGCTGCGCATTCATGTCTCGTTTCCCTCTGGGCGGGAGGCTGCCTGGAATAGAAGAAATCCCTGAGAAGGCTGTGCATCGACCAACCGCCCGCATTCACCGCAAGGCTGCGGCTTGCAAGGTTGTCCAGTGCAGATATATCTGTTTCGGCTTCGGCCAAGCCTTCGGTGGCCACAGGTTGCCTGTAAACGGACATTTGGAGCATTATACGGTTTTCTGATTCGGAGAGTGTGGCCTGTATCTCCTTTGACAGCATCTGGGCCACATCCCCGGAGCCGGCCTCATCCGCTATGTTCAGGTACAGGGGATGGCCCGCCCCCCGGTCCGCGATAGCCTTGGCTCTGGCCCCGGATATGCCCCTGTCCCTGAGAATCGCCAGGCTTGACTCGTTGTCCAGAGGGCCGATGGTGATGACTGCGGTTGATTCGTTGAGCGGTCCGATGAGCAAACCGTCGGTGTCCGGCAGGCCGCGCCCGATCATGCAAAGTTTAAGTTCGCCGGCGACGGAGCATGCGCGGGCCAGCATTCCGAGGAAGGCTCGCATGTTTATTCCCGCTTTATGGCAGTCGTCAAACACCATCACTGCCCGGATGCTCTCAGCGGCAATGATATCGTGAATATCCCCTAAATCCAGCGTTTCATGGGCTTCCATGTATCTCCCCAGCCGCCCAGAGCCTTTGTGGTTCAGGAAAGCGGCCAGATGGCCGGCCGCATGCCTCGGGCTGCCCCAGTCCGACACACGGTACCAGAAAACGTTGTCCGTGCCTTCCAGGGCGCGGGCCACCAGCGAGGTCTTACCTATGCCCGGCATGCCAGTGACGCCAAGTATCCGAGTATTTCCGAGAACGTGATTGCGAATGCTTTGGAGCTCCGGGGTTCTCCCGTGGAACCTGCCAACCGCCGGGATGGTGCCGGCCCGGCCCCCCCCGTTTCGATCTGCATCCGGCAACATGAGGCGCCCCTCTGTAACCAAGAGGGCGAGGTTGGGTACCCTGAATCTGCCACCTAACAAGGCCACAAGGTCAAACATCGTGCCATGGAATTCTTGGCCTCCGGCCAATTCCGACCGCACTTCGGTGTTCAGGACGGCCTCGTTGATTTCCCTGGCCTTGCCGAGTCCTGGGGGGGTAAGAAAATAACACTTGCGTTTCCGTTTCTCGCCCTTCACGCGGGAAAGATGTTCCTCGACCTTGCCCTGGCCGATTGCGACGTCAAGCGATTGGGCCACATGGCTCCGCCTCACTCCGAGCGTGAGGGAGATGCCGGCCTGGGTCATGCCCAGGGGCAGCGTGTCCTCGGGCGCATACTTTGAATATTCCAGCAGATGGAGCAGTATCGCCCCTTCCACGGTCAGCAGCCTCTTCCTTGCCATCGGCTCCCGATTTCCCGCGGACACGATAAAACTACCGGAAAAACTGACATGTCAAAATTGGTTTAATAATCTCTGCCGCGAATATTATCCATGCGGGTAACCGCAGGAGGACAGAACATGAAAAAGATATGGAAGCGAAGGAACGAGGAAGGAGTGTCTCCGGTGATAGCAACCATCCTGATGGTGGCCATCACCGTGGTGCTGGCCGCGGTACTGTACGTGATGGTGATAGGCCTGGTGGACGACGACAGAGGCAGGACCCCGGCCGGGGCGCTGTCAGTTGACGTCAGAGGGGCAACCGAGGTTCTGATAACCTTCGGCCTCTTTGACCCGGCGCCCGAACCCCTTGACATAAAGGTCAGGATAACCAACAATTCTGACCTTGCAGATGTCATCGAGTTTTCATTCGGCGGCGTGCCGGGTGCGGAAACAGTGGACATGGTGGCCACGGGCGGAGCTTCTGCGACATACACGGACATGAACTACAACGGCAACGAGGTCAACAGCGGGGACTACATCGTCGCGCATGGCCTGAACCCGCACACATCCTACAAAATCGATATATACTTCAGCCCTACGCAGAGCCTGTGCCAGATAGCGGGCAACACCGATTTCAACCTGCCCTGAGAAAACAATGGCGGGACTGACCACCCCGCCCCCTTTCCTATTTTGCAGGGCCGAGGAAGTCCATCATCCTGCACCTGCCGGTTTTCAAATTGACCACCACAATCTTGGCCGGGTCGGGGTTGAAATTGTGCATCTTCTGGAACGGCGTCTGCGACTGCCAGGCAGAGGCGTTTATCAGGGTCATGCCGCCCCCCCGATGGACCGCGGTCCTGTGCACATGGCCCGTGACAAGGATATCTGGCACGGGGTTGATTGCCATGTAATCTCTGGCCTCCGGAGCGAGAGGGGTTTTCCCACCGTAAGAGATGGCCAGGAGGCGCCGCTTCAGCATCTCCTGCATGGGCAGTATCGGGTCCAGATATGTCACGCCGGGCACCGCGCCGACCAGATCGTCGATGCTTTTTCCGTGGTAGGAGAGTATCTCGACCCCGGCTAAGCTGAAATGGCAGGGATTGCCGATGAACATGAAATTCTCGCCAAATGATTTCTGAAATTTATCAGGGAGCGCGGGCTGCGGCTCGGCCGGGCGCACAGCGTCGTGATTCCCGGGCTGCATGAGGACCGTGATGTGGCGCGGAACCGGTTCCATCAGCCGTGCGAGTTCTTCATATTGCCTGTTGATGTCCAGAATGGTGAGCTCCTCTTCCTGGTTGGGGTAGACGCCGATTCCGTCGACCAGGTCGCCGGCGACAACCATGTATTTTACCTTCGAGGCCTGGGGAGAATTCATCCACTCCATGAAACGGGACCATGCCTCGGGAAGAAAATGCGAACTGCCGGCGTGGATGTCTGATATGAACACCACCTCGACGTCCTCGGCAGAGCGCCTCTGTTCCCTCAGGGGGGGGACTCCAGGCCGCCGTATGCCGGATGCGATGAACATAGCACTTTTCTTCTCCGGCGGCCCCCCGCCCCGCTGCCCGGCGTTCAATTTTCCCACGAAACCCAGCACCTCATCTTTGAGAAAGGTTTCGTGTATCAGCTCACTGTCCTTGTGTATCAGGACGAACAGCTCGCCGGTGTCATCCTCGATGGTCAAGCCGATATGGCCGTTCTTTGTTTTGTTGGCGTCCATTATCATCCCGATGACCTTGGATTCTCTTTCCTGGGGTTCGAGGTTGGATATCTTCACAGCCGCACCCATCTCCACATGGGAACGGATTATCCTGCGCAGGATGCGGAATCGGTCCCGAAAATATTGGGTGAAATTCTCTATCTGGCCGGAACAGGTGCTTGAGCCTGTGACATCCGTGATTATGTAAACATCCGGGGTTATGGGACCGGGCGGGACGCTGCCGGCGGCGGATGGTTCAGGCACGCCCGGCGTGGGTCCGGCGGGACGTTTCTCGGGAGGCGGCGGAAGCTGCTGCTGAGCGGAGGGGGGCGGCGATTCATCGGGGGCGGTGCCTTCGAAATCCAACACAGAAGATGAAGGGCGGACATCGTCGACCGTGAGAATGAGGGGGAGGTTTTCGCCGCGGGATGCGATGAATTTCCTGACGAAGGCAATTGGGTCCCTCTGCGCCAGTATGAAACTCGCCGCCTCGGGTTCGACCAGTGTGCCGTGGTCCAGCAGGACCTTTAGAACTCGCTCCCTCATAGTGCCGGCCCTTATGTGAAAAATGATATTTAATGGTGCTTTGAGACTTGGGGTGCGCTGCGCGGTTTATTGCAAAATTTAATTAACCCCGGTTATATCCAATCAGATAATCTTGCATTGGCCGAGATATTGCTTACAAATTAAGACCCAAACAATAAATACCTATATTCTGTAAGAGTACCTCGGCTTTGCAATATGCAGCCAAAAGCCGAGGTAACATAGTGGCTATGTGGCGGACTGCAGATCCGCATACAGGAGTTCAAATCTCCTCCTCGGCTTTTTTTCCAAACTTAGGGACATGGGGCCAGTTCATGAATTTTCCGCAACCCGCCCCGACCAGCCCGCCATGATGCCACCATTGCATATTTATTTGTATTTTATCACCATTAACCTGCCTGATTATTGGAGTGGTGGGGTTAATGGAGAGCCCGAGATATGGACAAGCATAGCCAGAAAAAAATACGGATGCGGTTCGAGACCGCCAGGAAGCAGGTCGATAAAGCCCAGAGGGAGGCCGCTGATGTAAAAGCCGCACTTCCTTTGCTCGGCGAGGCAGAGCAATATCTTAAGAAAGGGGAGGAATACCTTGCCGTCGAAACACTGGATAACATAGATATAATCATAAAAGAGGCAAAAGCCAAGAATAAATATGAGATGATGATTCTCAATTCCCGCCCAATCCTGGACAAGGCAAAGAGGTCCGGTGCGGACATCAGTGAATCAGAGACTCTTCTATCAAAGGCCCAGGAGTTACTTGACAACAGAAAGTTCGGAGAGGCGCACGAACTCATTAAAAAAGCGAGGTTGGAAGCCGACAAAGCCAAGCATTTCGTGATGGCCAGGGTGAACATCCAGCAGGTTGCGCCCCTCATCGAGGCGGCAAAGAAGAGGGGGGTGAACGTCCAGGAAGCCACCAAGGCCATCGTCGAGGCTTGGGACAGCCTCAATCAGGGAAACTACGATGTTGTCGCATCGCTGATAAAAAGAGCAATGACGGTTCTGGAGATAGCCGAGGAGCAAAAGGGCTTTGAGGTTTCGATTAGGGACATGGAGGCCAGAATAGCGACGGTGGCTGAATCGGGGGTGGACACTAAGGGGATGGCCGGGCTCCTCGCCGAGGCAAAAACCGCTCTTGAAAATGAGAGATATGGCGATGTGAAAACCTCGGTCAATAAGATTCGCAGGGAGATCGAGAAGGTCATCCTGCAAAGAGAGGCGGGGCTGACCCTCAGGACCATCCAGCAATTCGTGAGAGAGGCCAAGCGAGCCGGAATCAAATCCGCCGAACTCGAGGAAATGCTCGAGAAGGCCTCGGTGGCTGTAAAAACCGGAAATTACACCCAGATCAGGTCAATCGAGCTGAGCGCAAAGCAGGCTGTGAAAAACCTGAAGCTTTTCGACAGCCTCAGCGCCGGAGATATCGGGGTAATCGACAAAGAGCGCGAGGAGGGGTTCATTTCGCTAATCGGCGAGACACTGGCCGATTCCCGGAACCTGGTCGAGAGGGCGCGGGCGAGCGGCATTGGCGTGTCAAATCTGGTTTCCCTGATAGACGAGGCGGAACGGGCGCTGGCCGGGGGCAAGCTCAAGGAGGCCTTTGAATTCGCCAGGCAAGTGAGCAGGCTCATCCATGAGGGCGGCGCGGAATTCCAGATGGTCGAGACAAAGAAAAATATCGAGGAGATATGCTCGACGCTGGAAGAGGCAAAGCTCATAGGGATAAACGTTGATGACGCCGAAACGCTTGCATCCCAAACCAGGGCGATGCTTGAGACCGGCCGGCCCGGGGACATTGCCGAGAGTCTGCAGCGAACCAAGGCGGCCCTGGACGAGACGATAAGGAATGGGGCTGCCGGAAGGCATCCGAGGCTGAAGGTCAGCGTCAGGTCGGACGGGGCTGAGGCGAAGAGGTGGAACCGGGCAAGCATCGAGCTGAGCAATATCGGGAACAGTGTCGCAAAGAACATAGACATGAGCTTTTTCGGAGATGTGGAGGTAAGGGACTGGACGCCTATCCCAAAACTTCTGCCGGGACAGAACAGCAACAGAGAGATTGCGCTGAGAACCCACACCACCGGAAAAATCCCCTTGGACATGACTGTGTGTTATGAAAAGAGCTTCGATGCCACTAAATTCCAGCTCAATGACATGAAGGACATCGATGTGGCGGAATCCGGCGCATTCATTGTAGAGGATGCGTTTCTCATCCACAACAGCGGGATTCTGATATCCAAACAGACCAGAAGGATAAGGGAGGAGGTGGACGGCGACATTTTCAGTGCCATGCTCACAGCGGTCTCGCAGTTCGCCAAGGACTCGTTCAACCTCGCAGAGAAGGTGGCGCTGAACAGGATGGAATTCGGAGACAATCTGGTGATGATCGAGAGGGGGGAATCCTTCTACATTGCCATCACAATCCAGGGCAGGGAGTCCGTGTACATGCCTTTCTACCTTTCCGAAATCGTCAGGGAAATTGAGAGCAAGTACGGAGATATCCTGAGATCGTGGGAAGGGAACATGAAAATGGTGGAGGGGGTCCACGACATCGTGAAAAACCTTCTGATGATCAGAAGGACTGAAAACGGCACCCCCGACCTGAAAACCAGCATACTGCACCCGGCATTGGAAGCGCTCGACAGGGGGGTCAGCGTCCCGAATTTTGAGAACGACATCAAAGCCCTCCTCACGTCATTCGAGGAGGACCTCATTAGCGGGGAGATGGAAGACACAGGGGAGACATTGGAGAGAATACAGCAACTGGTCAGCGAGAATGCAAACAGCGAACGGCAGGACCCGGAGCAGGCGAAAATGAATACCATCGTGAAAGAGAGCCTGACTTATGAGACGGAATCCGTGCGGGCCGCCGTGAACAAACTGCTGAAGGCAGGCGCGGATGTGGCTGGAGAGGAAAGAATGCTTGAGGATTCCTTTTCCCTTCTGGAAAGCGGGGAATTTGAAAAGGCCAGGAGAATTCTGACCGATGTCAGGGCGCTTTTGAAAGAAAAGGAGATGGGGGCGGCCTCCGAAAATCTCGCTAAACAGCTGGAGGAACTGAAATCCGCTTTGAAGACCGCATCCGGCATGGGGGTGGAAATCACTGACATCGAAACAATGGCCGACGAAGCAGAGAACCTGCTGGCCAAGGGCGCTTCGCCCGATATTGACGCGCACATCGACAGAATGGCTACGATGCTGAGGAACAAGACAGGGGGGTTCATGGCCAACAGATACCCGAAGCTGCGTGTGGAGGTTCATGATGCGGGAGGACACGAGGCGGGCAACTGGTCGAAGATGGATGTCGTGGTGAGCAATACAGGCAATACCCCGGCCAGGAACATCGACCTGAATTTCTCGGGGGATATCGAGGTGAAACACCCAGAGCTGTTGGATGCAATCGACCCGAACGGTTCCAAGAGCCTGGAGATATCGTTGAAGCCGTCGAGAACCGGAAACGCCAGGGTCGAGGTCTCTGCCTCGTACCAGCGGTTCTTCGATGACACCAAATATCAGCTGAACGATCTGAAAGAACTTGATGTCCAGATGCCGGGGAGCTACATAGTGAAGGATGCCTTCCTCATCCACAATTCCGGTTTGCTCATCGCGCACGAGACCCGGCGCATCAAGGAAGAGGTGGACAGCGATATTTTCAGCGCGATGCTGATGGCTCTCACGGATTTCGTCAGGCAGGCATTCAATATTTCAAACAGGGGCGGCCTCGACCGCATGGAATTCGGCGGGGAAAAACTTCTCATCGAAAAAGGGAAGTTCGTATTTCTGGCAATCACTGTCTCCGGGGAGGAGTCCCGGTACATACCTTTCTTCATGACCGAGGTGATAGGCGAGATCGAGAAGAAATACTCGGGAGTTCTCGAAGATTGGGGCGGGGACATGAAGCCCCTCGACGGAGTTCAGGACATAGTCCAGAAGATTATTTTCGTCAAGAAGACCGGCGAGGAGGGGATTCCAATCCTCAAATCAAGCGTCCTCACGCCGGCGCTCGATATTGCCGCGGGAGGTCATGAGGGGCTGCCCGAGGAATTCGAAGGCATGGTTGGCCGGATTTCCGAAATTGTGAATGAACAGGGCATCGAGGCCGCCCAGCAGTACGTATCGGAAATGGAAGAGAGGGTCGGCAAAATGACAGGCGGGCGGGGTGCGGGACAGGGACGCAGGGACAGCGACATTCTCAAGAAGAGGATTTACGATATTGTCGTCAGGTCCGGCCACATGGACGGAGCCCTGATGGATGCAAGGCTGGAGAACTACCTTGAAGTGGCCAGCAAGATATCCGATGCTGTCCTTGACCTGAGGAAGAAGAACGGTATCCCGGAGGACCAAATATTGGCCGGCGTGGCCGTCAAGCATCCCGACCATGAAAGGTGGAGCGAGGCGGTCGGCAACATCAAGAGCCTCGTCCTCGAACAGACGAAATCCCTTGGTATAAGGATAATGAACCCCGAAGAAATCTGGGACGGCCTCGAACCCGCCGTTGAAATAAACGAGGAGCAGATCCGCAATTCCTATAAATTCCTGGCCAAAAAAATAATAAACATTCTTCAGTACATGCCCCCGGACAAGCTCAATGCCAACATACTGAAAGGCACATTCACGATTGGCGTGGAGGGTCAGCAGGTCTACATCTCCGGCGACATGGTCTCGTTGTCCTTTTCACTGCCTGCAGGAGCTTTCGAAGCACCCTTGGATTCGGGTGTGATTTACATAGACACCAGAATCACCGAGGAGGCGAAATCCGATGCCTCGGTCGGGTTGGTGGTGGAGAAGATTAAGGAGATGAGAAGGGAACTTGACATTGAGGAAGGCGCCATGGTCGAGGTGCAGATTTTTGCCGACGACGATGGTTTGGCGGAACTTCTGGAAAAGGCCAAAGAACTTATTAAGGGCAGTTGCGGCGCCTATGATGTGGCATTACCTTTGGACGATCCTTTCGGCGCCGGGGAGTATTACACAAGCGATCTCGAAATCAATGGGGCGGTCTGCACAATTGGCATAGTGCAGGTCGAACTTGAGGAATAACGAAAATTATCAGAAATTTATTTATAGTCATTATCCATCCGTTTCTTGGGGAATATGCCAAGGGATATCGCGAAAAGGAATATTGTGATGCTGGGTGACGCCTCGGTTGGAAAAACGAGCCTCATCAGACGCTATGTCATGGACCAGTTCAGCGACCAGTACATAACCACCATCGGCTCCAAGGTCACCAAGAAAGAGCTCACCCTCCAAGAGGGGGACCAGACAACCGATATGACCCTGATGGTTTGGGACATCATAGGCCAAAAGGGTTACCGGTACACGCAGTCCCTGTCATTCAAGGGCATGCACGGCGCTTTCCTTGTGGCCGACCTCACACGCAAGGACAGCCTTGAGAGCCTGCGCAGCTATTGGATCCCGCTGTTGCTGAAAATGGCCGGCCCCGTCCCAATGATTTTCCTCGGGAACAAGGCGGACCTTGAGAAGGACGCGAAATTCGGAAAGAAGGAAATCGAGGGTGTTGCAGCCACCTGCACAGCATTCGGATCCCAGGAGGTATGCTACCTCACAAGTGCGAAGACAGGCACCCACGTCGAGGACGCGTTCATGAACATCGCCAAACTTGCGCGGGCACCCCGGCCAAAGGGCATCATAGCCTCTTCTTGGAACCTCATGGACCCGGAGGAATGCGGCTCTCTGAAGGATGTGCTGGACCACATCATCGCGGATTTCTCGGAGCAATACGGCGGGATAGAGAACGCCACGCCGGTGATCAAGCATCAGATTGTCCTCGCGGGACTGGACCTCACATCTCCCACCGAGCCGGCTGTCCTGAACTTTATTGAGAGACTTGCCAAGATGGAACAATGCTTCAAGACCCAGGCCGAGGTCGAGCAGAACAGGATGAACAGGCTGAAGCTCTTCGGGTACAAGGACAGAAAAACTACCAATATTGCTTAGCCTGTGAGGAATGGTAAGTGTTCCGCGGAATGAAGCTTGGAACGATTTTAGATTTGGTGATTTTAGATCTTAGATTTAACGGCCTAGCCGGGTGTCGATAACAGCCAACCCGTCAGACCCTAGCCCCCAGACCCTTTAAACCATTTTATAAGCAAAGACCCTAGCCCCCGTTATCCAAAAAGAAATGAAAAAACGGCAAGCTGGGAACAACAATCTAAAATCGAAAATCTACAATCTAAAATTCCAGAGGGGGGCAACTTCAGAATCCTGACCTATCACCTCACTAATCAATCAAAATCAATAAAATGCCGAGATTTACGCCGAGCTGGAAGCCAGAACAAAGGTATTCCGAGGGGGGGCCCATCCAAAACCTTTTATCGCACCCCCACATCATATGAACCGAGAAACATGGTTATGGAAAAGCTGGGCGAGTCACTCAAGAACGTGCTCAGGAAGATTGCGAACGCCTCGCATGTGGACCAGGAACTGGTAAAAGATATTGTCAGGGACATACAGCGTGCGCTTCTCCAGGCCGACGTCAATGTCCAGCTGGCTCTGAAAATTACAAAGGACATAGAGAAACGTGCGCTATCGGAGAAACCGAAGGCCGGAACAAACCCGAAGGAGCATGTGGTCAGGATAGTCTACGAGGAGCTGGTGAGCTTCCTCGGCGAGAAGAAGGTCCTGGGACAGGGGAGACAGGTCATCATGATGGTCGGCCTCTACGGCCAGGGAAAGACCACGACCGCGGGCAAGCTCGCCCGCCATTTCAAGAAGAGGGGGCACAAGGTCGGGCTCATCGCCGCCGATGTCCACAGGCCGGCGGCATACGACCAGCTCAGCCAGATTGGCACATTGATCGAGGTTCCTGTATTCGGAATTCCCGGGGAGAAGAGCGCTCCGAGGATCGTGAAGGAGGGCCTGAAGCATTTCGAGAAGTCCGACATAATCATCCTGGACACCTCGGGAAGGCACTCGCTGGAGAAGGACCTCATCGAGGAGATCAAGGCAATATCCAAGATAGCGAACCCGACCGAGAAGATAATGATTGTCGATGCGGCAATGGGGCAGCAGGCCGGCCCCCAGGCAAAGGCCTTCCATGAGGCTGTGGGTGTCACTGGCGTGGTCCTGACGAAGCTGGACGGGAGCGCGAAGGGCGGGGGTGCGCTTTCTGCGGTCAGTGAGACCGAGGCTCCGGTTCTATTCATCGGAACTGGGGAGCACATCGAGGACCTGGAACTTTTCGACCCGGGAAGATTCATCTCGAGGCTGCTGGGCATGGGCGATATCCAGTCATTACTGGAGGCCGCGGAAGGGGCGATGGACGAGGAGAAAGCGGAGAAGACGCTTGAGAACATCATGCATGGCAGATTCTCGCTCATCGAGATGCGGGACCAGATGGAGATGCTCACCAACATGGGCCCCTTGAAGAAACTGATGAGCATGTTCCCGGGCGCGCCTGCCAAGATGGGCGACGAGGAGCTGGAAGCAACCCAGGAGAAATTGCGCAAGTTCAAGGTGATAATGAGCTCGATGACGAGGGAGGAGCTCGAGGACCCGAAGATAATCAAATCTTCCCGCGTGAAGAGGATTGCCAGGGGCAGCGGGATGAAGACGCAGGACGTCAGGGCGCTGCTCAACCATTACAACACATCGAAGAAGCAGATGAAGGGACTCCTGGGGAACCGCAAACTCAGGAAGCAGCTCGAGAAGCAGATGAAGGACGGCTCCTTCGGCGGCATGGGGATGTAGATGCCTGCGTTCGTCATGGTGGGCCGAAAGGTGTGCACAGACCCGAAATTCTCACTCAACGACCTCACGGGTTCCACTGGCCGGCTGGATGTGCTCCTGAGATGCGTGAATTCCGCTTTCATGCTGTCGAACGACATCAGAAGGAACGTCGAAATCTACCTGGTACTTTTGGGCGAGCCGGACCCCCCGCGCGCCATCCTTTTCCGGGGAAAGGAACTGAAATACCTGAACCCGGACGAGCGGTCGACTGCCGCTCTGGTCAAGAACGCACTTATGAAAGATGCTGGTGCCGATTGGGTGAACTCGACGCCCGGGATATTCACGGCAAGGAAGGACCTGGCAGGCATATTGGAAGAGCTGGGGGGCCGCAGGATAATCTATCTCAAAGAAGAAGGGGATAAGATTTCTGGCATCAACCTTGATGAGAGCGATGTTTTCGTGCTGGGCGGGAAGGAGGACCTTTCACCGGTGGAAGAGGCACTCCTGGATGGGCGGCCCGAGACTCGGAGAGTGACCCTGGGGCCAAGAAGCCTGCATGCGGACCATTGCATCACCATAGCACTCAATCTGCTTGACAATTCACTTAAGGAGTAATCCGGCCTTTTCCATGACCAGAATGCCGCCCCTGACTATCATGTTGCCCCTCAGCATGACCCCTGCCGGGAATATTGCGTCATGGCCCTCGAACGGGGTCCAGCCGCACTTTGAATGAAGGGCTGCGCCTTCTATCTTCACTATCCTGGACAGGTCGTAAAAGGCCAAGTCGGCGTCATACCCCGGTTCGATGCGGCCCTTCTTCAGGCCGAACAGGTCCGCGGGAAGCTGGCAGCACATGTCCTGCACTGCCTGATGCTTCAGGATGCCTTTCTCTGCCAGGGCCAGAAGGAGAGGGATGCGGGTCTCGACTCCCGGAACTCCCGAGGGTGCCGTGTCGAAACCGAGGTCCTTCTCTTTCAGGGCGTGCGGGGCATGGTCGCTCGCGATGATGGCTCTGCCTGTCCTTGCCACTTCGAAGAGCTTCTCGGCAATCTGCTTCTTCCTGAGGGGGGGGTTGACCTTTCCCAGCGCCCCGAGGGGCATGCCCTCGTCCAGAAGGATGTGGTGAGGGGTCATTTCGAAGCTGGCTTTCCTGCGCTGTGCCATGTCCACGCTCTCGCGCGAGGTGAGGTGGGCGAGGTTGATCCTTGCCGCCGTATTGATAGCCAGTATCCTTTTGACTGCCTCGGTCTCCGCCTTGATGTTCCTAATCAGGTTGTGCCTGTGGAGGTCTGAGCAGTCTTCGGCAGAGAATTGGCCCGGATCTTCGGCGTGAACTGTGACGACACGGCCGGCAAGGTGCCGTGAAGCGAGAAGGGACTCAGGGGAGGTCGCTGTGCCTGACGCGGACGTCGTCTCCGACATGAACAGTTTGAAGCCTATCGCCATGCTGGCCATTTTTTCGATCTCGTCGATGTCGGAAAGCTGCGCGAAAAGCCCGAAGTCCACGTTGGAATTGTCGGAAGCCATGTCCAGCTTCTCCTCCAGGGCGCGGGCATTGTCGGCGGGCGGTATCGTGTTGGGCATGTCCATGATGGCGGTCGTGCCGCCGAAAGCCGCCGAGCGGGTGCCCGAGAAGAAATTCTCTTTGTGGGTGAGACCCGGCTCCCTCATGTGCGTGTGGATGTCAACGCCCCCGGGAAGCGCCAGGTAATCCCCGAAATGGTATTCCCGCTCGCCCTTCAGGCTTTCGTCGACTGCCGATATCTTGCCCCGGTCTATGCCTATCGCCGCATTCATGAATTGGCCGGATCTCAGTATTCTGGCCCTGATGACCAGCTCATGTGCCATCAAGCACCTTCCGGGCCACCTTTCCTCGGGGCTTCTCCTCGCAGAACACCTCTCCGGTGAAAGTGAGCAACTTGGTCTTCGTGTCGAGCCAGGCATCGGCAAACAACCCGGCCTTCATGCAGGTGTGGGCGAGGAACGTTTCGACGTCCCAGCCCTGCTCCACCGGAACCTGGGGGAGAAGGAGGCCCCTGAACTGGCCTCTCTCTATTATCAGGCCGTGAACCCCTATCTTGACCAGGTGCAGGTACTCCTTCGGGTTTTTGGCCATCAGCGGTTCGGGTGGCGTGAGCAGGCTTACCTCGACCGTGATTGAGTCAAGCTCGCTTTCCCTGAGAGGCCTGAACCTGGGATCCCTGGTAGCCTCTTGGGCGGCCATTATCACAGTTTTCTTCAGAGGGAAGTACGGCCCCGGGTAGCCGATGCAGCCGCGCAGGGCGTGATCGGGATAGGTGCTCAGGGTCACGAATGCGCCGGATTCCCTTAAAAATCTCTCCGGGACCGGAATGTCCTGCATGGGGGCGCCCGCCACCGCATGGTCGATTGCGGCTCTGGCCAGCTTTACCGCGAGCTTGCCGTCCCCGTCCTCGTACATGAACCTGCATCGCCATTGTGCTTAAAACGATTATGCTTTTCTCCCCGATTCGCGTAAGTGTTCAGTGGAATGGTGTTCAAATAACGATTTTATTTGTCTGGGTCTAGGGTCTGGGGTCTAGGGTTGCTGACATATGTTTTGTGCTGGCTGTTCGCTACAGCCAGCAGACCCTAGCCCCTTTATTCCGATTTGCAAGCAAAGACCCTTTATCCCATTTTGTAACCAAAGACCCTAGACCCCGTTACAAAAAGAAACGATAACCCATCATACCATGAACAACAATCTAAAATCGAAAATTTCAGATGTGGGCACCCTCAGAATCCCGACCTATTACCCATTCGCACAGGGTTTTTATAGAATATTTGCAATGGGGCACCATGGTTGCGGAACTGTCGATTCCCACAGAGGACAGGATTCTTCTCTTTCTGCTGAATTTCGGAAACCTGGACGGGGTCTATGAGGCGGATTCCGGCCTCACCCAGAAGGGGATCGCCCTGAATGTCAGGGTCCAGCGCAAACATATCTCCCGTTACCTGGAGCGCCTCATCGCCGACGGCCTTGCAGAAGAGGTGGTCAGGCATGTCAAGGGCTCCAGGCAGAAGATGAACTGCTACTCGCTGACCGGCCCCGGTCTGAAGAAGGCCAGGGACATCGAGAGGGAGATAGGCGAACATGTCGTCAAGGTCCGCATCGACGGGAAAATTAAGAGCATGAGGATCGCCGACATTGACGGAGCCACGTCCGTTCATCTGAGGCTCTCTGACATAATCTGCGCTGCCCTGGAATCGGACGGCACGCTCGACATGGGAGAGCTCGAGTGCATCGAGGAGCAGAACCGGATGATGATGGACGAGAAAAACCAGAAGAACGAGGTGTACAGGCAGGCGCTGGCCGTGGCATGGCGCTCCGGGATACTCACCAGCTCGGAGAAGCATCTGATAGACGCGCTCAAGACCCACCTCGGGATCTCCGACCAGGAGCACCGTAACATGGAGGCGGTGATTATCAGGGAGATACAACACCCTATGATCACGCAGGCCGACATCTACGACGAGGCGCTGAACCTGCTGGGGGGCAAGCCGACAGCCAGGGAGGAGAAGATACTGGAACTCCTCAAGGCCAAACTGAGCCAGGATGAGCAATAGCCCCGCAATCAAATCGCTACCCTAATGTCGATTGCGGAATTTCCTCAGACGCTGTGAATCACTAATGTATAGAGAATGTCGATTCATAGCGAATGCTTCAGATTCTGATATTCAGTTATCGCATTCACTGATTGCTTTCAAAATGTTGCGAGCCAGATGGTGCTGAATTTAGTTGGAAAATGTTCCCGCACCATCGTCGAATGCGTTGAATATTATTGTATTTATATGCATTCAACAAATGGTGTTTTGTTTTAATTATTCGATTTCACCCAACCTTTATGTCCCGGCTAGCGGTTAAGGAGCGACATGAAAGTTCCCATCGGCGTTGACTGCATCGACAAACTGCTGGGCGGCGGCTTCGAGGCCGGCGCCATCACCCAGATATTCGGGGAGGCGGGCAGCGGCAAGACCAACATGTGCCTGCAGCTGGCCAGGAGCGTCATTCAGTCCGGCAAGAAGGTGATTTACATCGACTCGGAGGGACTCTCCAGGGACAGAATCCAGCAGATCTTCGGGGACAGGTACGACGAGATGGTGAAGTCGCTGCTCATCTTCGAGCCTTTCGATTTCGAGGAGCAGGAGGCCATCATCGATAAAGCGGTGGGGCTGGCAATGAAGAACGACGACATCGGCCTGATGGTGCTCGACTCGGCAACAGGCCATTACCGGGTGGAGCTGGCCAAGGACCAGGAGCGGACAGAGAGGCGCTCATTCATCGCCCAGATAACCGCCCTCCTGAAGCTGTGCAGGCGAAGGGTCATACCCGTCATCCTGACCAGCCAGGTCTATACCGACATCGAGCGCAATGAATACAAGGCCCTGGGAGGCCATGTGCTCAGGCACAACTGCAAGGTCATCATCCGTTTGGACAGGGACCAGGACGTGCCGGGAAGGAGAAGCGCCGTGATAATGAAGCACCGCGCGATCGCTGAGGGCGGAAAGGCAGAGTTCTGGCTGACTGGCGATGGCATAGAGTGCTTCAGGCCGGTTTGATTCTATAGTTCCCGATTTACAATGAACCTGACCGCGTCCTTGAGAATGTCTTTGCCTTCCTGCGAGTAGGGGATGTCGTCGATTTTCAGCATCGCTTCCTCGGCGAACGCCTTGGCACGGGCACGGACCCATTCCCTGCAGCCATGCTTCTCGTAGAGGGCGATGACCCGGGCAACGTCCTTCCGGGACTTCTCGGCCCTGGGCTGTGAGAAGAGTTTTCTGATGTATTTCAGGTTCTTTGCATCGCCGGCCTTCTCCAGCTCTTCGACCAGGCGGATGAGCAGCAGGGTGCGCTTGCCCTCCAGGATGTCGCCGCCCAGTTCCTTTCCGGTATTGTGGCTGAAGACATTCAGCCAGTCATCGTGGATCTGGAAAGCGCGGCCAAGACTCCTGCCGAGTCTTTCGATTGGCGCCAGTGCTGCGCGGTTGTCCGCGAGGAGGGCGCCGAGCTGGAGCGGGCCTATCACGGTGTACCACCCGGTCTTGCGGTCCACCATCTCGAAATACTCTTCCTCCGATATGATGCGACCTGTGCGGGTCCATGAAATCTCGAGGTACTGGCCTTCGCAGGTTCTCTGAAGGAAATCAACCATTTTCTCGGCAATCTCGCAGGCCTTGCTGTTCTGCATCTGCCGGTGATTGGACATGAGAATCTTCCACATTATGAGGTGCAGGTGGTCGCCGGCATTCACTGCCAGGTCCTCGCCGTGAAGCATGTGCAGGGTCGGCTTCCCCCGCCTTTCCAGGCTCTTGTCCTCGACATCGTCATGGATGAGCAGCCAGTCCTCGGACACTTCCATTGCCGCGGCAGTGGTCATGGCACGGTTCAGGTCCCCACCGCTTGCGAAGTTGGACAGCAGAAGCAATCCCGGCCTGACGTATTTCCCGCCCCTCTCGGGATAATCTATCACCATATTCCAGTGATTGTCCAGGCCGAAAGGCATCGGCTTGATGTCGGCGCTCCTTGGTATGAATTTGAAAATCTCGTCCACGATGTTCTGCCTGTGGTCCCTCAGGAACCCCAGGAAGGGGCTTTCGGGCGTTTTGCCGTCCACAGTGCTGTAGGTGGGGAACATCATTCCTCCGGCTCTTCCCAGTACAGGGCGTTCATCCACTCGGACAGATGGCCGGTTACGACATAGGGAACCGCCTGCAGCTCCCCGACATTTCGTGCGCCTGTCAGGAACATCGCCGCCTTGAGCTCGGCGATTATCACCCTCAGTTCCCTGGCAACGGCCTCCGGGCTGTCCATCGCTGGGGCCAGCATCTTCCTTGAGAAACCGCCCGCCGAGGCGCCCAGCGATATCGCCTTGGCCGCATCCAGCCCGGTCTCGAGTCCGCCGGTGGCTATGACAGGAAGCCCCACATCCGCTTCAAGGATGGAGACGGGAGTGGGTATGCCCCAGTTCCAGAATGTCCGGCCCAACCTTGACAGCGTGTCCTCGTTTCGGCCTACTGCCCGGTGATACTCGACCGCCGAGAAGCTTGTCCCGCCCAGGCCGCCGACATCGATGCCCTTGACGCCCTTCAACCTGAGCTCGTGGGCCATTTCTCTCGTGATGCCTGCGCCAGTCTCTTTCGCGAGCACGGGCACCTGTTTTGCGGCCGCGCCGATGGCTTCCAGGCAGCCCGCTGCGTTCGTGTCACCCTCGGGCTGGACTATCTCCTGCAGGAAGTTCATGTGGATGGCCAGTATGTCCGCGTTTATCATCTTCATCGCCTGCTTGCACTCATCGACGCCGAACGCGGCCCGTTTCTTCTGCGCCACGAGCTGGGGGGCGCCGACATTGCCGATGACGAGCGGGACCTTGAAATTCTTAACAACTTCGTAGCTGCCGGCCAGTTCGGGATTCTCGAGCGCGGGCCTCTGGCTTCCGACGCCTATCCCCACGCCGACCTCGGCAGCGGCCTGCGCCAGGTTCAGGTTGATCTTCTCTGCGCCCTCGAAACCGCCGGTGATGGCTGAGATGATGATCGGTGCGGCCAGCTTCTTTCCGAACAGTTCCACGGAGGTGTCTATTGCACCCATGTCGAGGCCGGGCAGCGCCTTGTGGAGCATCTGCACGTCATCCCAGTACTTTCTGGTGGCGTTCACGTCCTTGTTCAGGCATATTTCGATGTGGTCTGCCTTTCTCGCGAATTTCATTCAATCACCTTTCACTATAGTTCCCACCACGGGTTTGCCCCGGAGGGCGTCCGCCAGCCTTCCCGGCACAAGACCGTTGACTATCTGGACCTTGCATCCGGGCTTGGCCATCTCGAACATAAGGTCAAGTTTCCGCCTCATGCTTCCGGTGACGTCGGTGTCCCGGCTGTTGAATGCCACGCTGTCATCCCGCCCAATCTCCTGAACGGGGCCTTCGCCCGGACCCGGCGGGTATCTGGCAAATATTCCGTCCACCGAGGTGACGAAGATGCACCTCTCCGCCTTCAGGTCCCCGGACAGCTTGAGCATGATGTCGTCGCCAGAGCATATCGAAACGCCCCTGGAACGGTCAACGACCACGTCGCCGAAGGAAATCGGGGTGATGCCGATATCGAGGTAATGGGAAAAAACCTCCGACGGGAAGTTTGCTAGCTTCCCATTGTCGAATGTGGCTATCGCGCCGGCAGGTATGGACGCGACCGGCACCCCGGCCTTGCTGAGAGCGCCCTCGATGAGGCGATTAAGCGCGCGCATGTCGTTCTGGACCTGGCACACGCCTTCGCGCTGTGAATCCTCCTTCAGGCCCTTGTGCAGCTCGAATTCCTTGGCCTTGAAATGCCCGAAGGAGCCGCCCCCGTGGATCACGACCTTCTTCCCGGGGAAGCCCGCGAGCTCCATTGCCAGGCGCTCGATGGCTTCGGGGCGCGGTGTCAGGGGTTTCGTTTTGTCCGTCACGGCGCTGCCCCCGAGTTTTATCAGTATCATTGAGTGTGAATCGACTCCGCCATATATAATGTTAATTGGCATCCGCGCGGACGACATCGGCAAAGGACGTTCCCGGGCCAAAAGGTTTAATGAATGAGGGCATTATGCGACAAGGGAACTAGGTGTGCGATTGAATATAATAGGGTAGAGGGTGGAAGATATCGCCGAGCAAGATGTGAAAGGGGTATTGGACAGGGCGCTGGCTGATGGAACCATCACGCAGGAACAGTACCAGAAAATGGTTTCCGAGCCGGTGCCGGAGAACCGCGAGAAGGGAAGGGACAGAATGCAGACCATCCTCATCACCGCCGCCGTCACGATAATGGTGGCAGTCGTGGGCTTCACCATTGTGATGGCCTGGAGCGACATGAAATACTACAGCAAGGTCGCCCTGCTGGGAATACTGGCAACCGGAATGTTCATCGGTGCCGTTTTCGCGAAGAGAATCGAGTATGACAAATTGCATTTCGGCCTGCTGTCCGGCGCTTCAAACCTGTTCGTGCTTGCGTACGGATACTGGTTCTACTACGAAGTGCGCATTCATCAATCAAATTACCCTTACACGGGCTGGGAGGACATAGTCCCTGCGGGCAGGAGCCTGGCCATCGGGATACCGTTACTGGTTGTACCGATAATCATCATGTGCTACCTGATATACAGGAATTCCCGCCTCGGATCGCAAGGCGCGCTCTTATCCCTCTTGATAGGGTGCGAGTTTTTCTTGGCCAGGGCGATGGATGATAGCTCATACTCTGACGGGGGATTCCTGGCCATCGGCCTCATCGGCCTGGCTATCCTCATCTCTGCAATAGCCATCAACATCGGGTGGAGGCTCGGCCGCTGGACAGCCTCTAAGAAATTTTACATCGCGCGGCTGCGCACGTTCAACTCACTGATATCTTCCGGCTTCGTCCTGGGCTGCTTCTACATCCTGCTAGCCCCGGCGGTGTTTGGGGAAGTGTTTCACGGGCTCATCAACGGGGCAATGTGGATGATCTTTCCCGCATTCGTCGCGATACTGTACGGTGTTGAGACCAGAAAAGAGGGGCTGGTCATGTCCGCCTGCGGCATCATTATCTTTGCAATCTGGATTGCCGGGCTGAGCCTCAGCGAGAGCGGAATGTGCGTCCTCCCGCTGGCCATCATGACCGCACTCATGCTGATTGGAATCTCCTTCCTGCTGAGAAGGATTCCCAGACATGGGGATGAAGAGAAGATTCTCAATAACCCTTAAATATAAAACCATCTTATGCCGGGCTTACCTCCAATCAGCCAACGGCCTTTTTGAGGGATGAAAACCTAGGAAGTGAATCACATGGCAGGAAGGAAGCCGGCAAGGATGTACAGGCAGATCAAGCAGCAATCATACACCCGCAGGGAGTACATGGGCGGAGTGCCGAACAACAGGATCACCCAGTACGAGATGGGTTACAAGAAGGGAGACTTCCCCATCGAGATGCAGCTCATAGCCGAGACCAGCAATGCCATCAGACACACCGCGCTGGAGGCAGCCCGTATCGCCTGCAACAGGACGATTCAGAAGAAGGCGGGTTCGCAGGGCTATTTCATGAAGGTCCATGTCTACCCCCACGAGGTCATCAGGGAGAACAAGATGGCAACGGGCGCAGGGGCAGACCGTATATCCAGCGGAATGAGGAACGCCTTCGGGAAGGCAGTCGGCACCGCAGCCAGGGTCAGGAAGGGCCAGGTTATCATGACGCTCAAGGTCGGCCGCGCCAACTTCAAGGAAGCGAAGATCGCACTCTGGAAGGCCGGAATCAGGATACCCAATGCGTTCAGGATAGAGGTCGTCCGCGGCGAGGCGATTAATTAATTTTCAGCGCCCGCGCTCGTTTCCCCACACCAGCTTGTGCAGTTGAGGCAGCACTCTCACGTCCAGCTTGTCCCTGAGCACCCATTTTATCAGGTCCTTCAGGTCCGTGCCGCCGACAGGCGTCATCACGATCGCGCATGCCGGCGAATGTTCCTTGATTATGTCCCTGGCGTACTCATAATCCCTGCGGTCGGATATGATGAATTTCAACTGGTCGGTGGGCCCGAGCAGTTCGATGTTGGACATGTCCATCTTTTCTGCCTGGCC
Organism: Methanomassiliicoccales archaeon UBA147; assembly: GCA_002496385.1. GTDB lineage: Archaea > Thermoplasmatota > Thermoplasmata > SG8-5 > SG8-5 > UBA147. The sequence continues at coordinate 24,207 of DAJR01000018.1, forward strand.
GGAGCCGGGGCATTTGATGTCCATGCTCAGCATCAGGGCCTCTGAGCAGGCAAGCTTCTCCAGGCTCTTCGAGCCGTTCGTCTCCAGAGTGACAAGGTACCCCAGGTCGAGAAGCATGTCGATTAACTTGGGCGTCTCGGACTGGCACATCGGCTCGCCGCCCGTGACGCAGACCTGCCAGCAGCCATGCTTCTTTATCTCGTCGAGGACATGGTCAATGCGCATCTCCCTGCCCTCTTCCCTTGCGTATTCTGTGTCGCACCACCTGCACTCCAGGTTGCACCCGCTCAACCTGACGAAGGTCGTCGGGATGCCCATGGTCACGCCCTCGCCCTGGATGCTGTGGAATATCTCGCAGACCTTCATCTCAGCCCCCCAGCAACTCATCTATCTCGAAATTGATCATGAGCCTTGCGGGGATCTGCTCGAACCCCAACTTTTCCCAGAACCCGATGGCATTGTTTTTGTCGCCCCCTGTACCGTCCGCGGCAGAGAGGCCGATTGTCACGGCGCCCATTTCTTTGAACTTCCTTGTCGCCTCTTTCACAAGCATGGTGCCGATGCCGCGCCTCTGGAAATCTGGGAGAACCGACATCTTGAACAGGAAGGCACGCGCCCCGTCCCAGGTGCCCAGGACGAAGCCCACGACCTTTTTTTCCTGTTCTGCCACCAGTATCACGTTGTGGCGCATCCCCAATTGCCTGGCGATGGCCCCTGTGCCGTCGACCTCGGGGGTGTAATAGTGATTGTTGGCCTTCATTATCTCGACCATCGTCTCCGCATCCGGGACTCTCGCAGGCCTAATCCGCGTATTTGACCGGGTCACGCACACCCGCCTCCCTGAATCCTGCAAGCCTGAGCTGGCAGGCCTCGCAAAGGCCGCAAGCTGTCCTCCGGCCGGAGTAACATGTCCAGGTCATGCCGAACGGCACCCGGAGTTTCGCGCCCTTCTTCACTATTTCGGCCTTGGACATCCTCAGGAGCGGGGCTTCGATTCTCACTGGCCGGCCCTCGACACCGGTTTTGGTGCCCAGCTCTGCGGCTCTCTGGAATGCCTCGATGAACTCGGGCCTGCAATCCGGGTAGCCGCTGTAATCCACCGAATTCGCGCCGATGAACACACTCGAAGCGCCGATGGATTCGGCGAGCGCGACGCCGATGCTGAGAAACGTCATATTCCTTGCCGGAACATATGTGTTGGGTATTGTCCGGCCTATGCCCTCCTCGGACTCCACCCTCTTCACGGGGATGGCATGCTCGGTGAGCGATGAGCCGCCGATAGATGCAAGGTCAACCTTCACCACCCTGTGGCTCCGGACCCCGAAATGCTTGGCCACCGCCCTGGCCGCGGCGATCTCCTTCGAGTGCCGGCTGCCATAATCAAATGTCAATGCGTGAACCTCGTAATCTTTCGAGGCTATTGCAAGGCATGTTGCGGAATCCAGGCCCCCCGAAAGAAGCACTACAGCTCTCTCGATGCCCATGCCCCCTGGCCGTTCCCCTCGTCCACGCCCACCTTGACCTTGGTTATGTTGCGGCCAAGTTTCAGGCGCCCCAATATTGAATCGAGGGCGTGATTGGCCAGCATCTCGGCGGAGACGACCTCCAGGTCAAGTATCCGGACATCGCCCTCGGGGAATGAGTAGCTCTTGTCCCCGAACGAGACGTTGATCTGGGTGCCATTGTGCTCCAGTTTCATGGCTTTGGACTTGCCAGGCATCAGGACGCAGTGGTCCATCTCATCGGCAGTTGCCTTCATGGACCTCTTCAGTTCCACGAAATCATGCACGATGCCGTTCGCATCCGGCTCGCCTGTCAGGTGCATGTGGATGGCGTAATTGTGCCCATGCAGGCGGTTGCATTTTGAGTGGCCCGGCAGGAAATGGCAAGCCGAAAAAGTGATTCCGAGCTGCCAGCCATCGAGTTTCAGTTTCATGGGTGCCAATAATATAGATATCCGTATAAACGTTTTTGTTCCTTCCTGACACACGCGCGTGTGGCAAAGGTTTATCTAAATAATATCGTTTAGCGCCAAGCATGTCCGATGCCAAGAGGCTCAACTTCATCCTGGCCGCGACGGCCGCAGTCATCCTGACAGTTTCATTCGGTGCACTGGCCTACACCTTCATTCCGGAAGGCAACCCGGACCTGGTCACGATATGCGGAACCTACTATTTTTGGGCGGAGATTTTCGAAAATTGGGACTCTCGGGCCTTCACGGCCAATGACGTTACCTACGAAGGCGTGCCGTTGAACGCCTTTCTCCTCGATTCGGGCCTGCAGAACCCCGAGTCGCATACCTACAGGCTCACTGGCCAGGACCATTATCATCAGGACGTTACATGGAATGACATTCAGAATGGGTACCTGACCTTGGATGAACACAGAGCGGTATTTCCCGGCTTAAGCCAGAGCTTCTGGGTCCGGGACCTTGCTTCGATAGAGGTGATTTAGATGGAAAAGATGGACAAATACAGAGTGCTGGCCGGAATAATACTGTTCGGCTCGCTCTGGGGAATGCTCGAATGCATGCTGGGCGAAGTCAGCCCCTCTTGGTTCCCGATGGGAGCCTTCCTGGGCGGCTTCATCGGGCTTGGCCTTATGATGTTGACCCGGAGATTGTACGGTTTCATGTGGATGCAGCTTGGCATGGCCCTGGTGGCCGGCGCTCTCAGGTTCTGGGCCCCCGTGGGAACATGCGTGATCTGCTCGGCACTGGCAATAATGGCAGAAGGTTTAATCTTCGAACTGATATTCAACAGGCCGACCTTCAACATTCATGGCACAGGCCCGCTGGACCTCAGAAACCCCAAGACATTGGCCGTGCTGGGCATAATCGCCGGTTTCACCATCTACGTGGTCGGTTACATGTTCACCCAGGTGATGACGCCGTTGCTCACGGGCGCAATATTCACCGTCTCCAATTTTGCCAGCAACATCCCGTTGATGGTCGGCAGCGGGTTCTTCGCGGCCGTGTTCGGCGGAATATCCCTGCCCCTGGCAGTCCTGGCCGAACAGTTGCATTTCAATGTCAATACCATCAGGAAGGAACATTACTATGCGGCCGCAACAGGGGTTTCCGCATTTTGCTGGGTGATGGTGTTCGGGTTCTTCCATCTGCTGTGAGGTGGCAATATGGCAACCGCTAAAATCATTGTATTCCATCCGGAGAAGTGCAAGGAATGCCGGCTGTGCGAGAAAGCCTGCTCGAACGTCCACCACAAGAACGACAAAGGTGGGGAATGGTCCGCGATACGCATCATCAAATCAGATGCTGGATTAACCATGACGGACTGCAACATGTGCGGTCTGTGCATTGATTTGTGCCCGGTGCAGGCCATTAGGCGGCTGAGCAGCGGCACTGTTGTGATCGACAAGAAGAAATGCGTGGGCTGCCAGGCATGCGTGGGGTTCTGTCCCAGGGGCGTGATGAGGAAAGCCCCCGAAGTCATCATCCCGTTCAAATGCATCGCATGCGGCGCATGCGTGAAGGCATGCCCGGAAGGAGCGCTGGAACTGAAGGAAGTTGATTTAGATACAATCCGGGAAGAGGTATATGCGAAACACGGGAGGGTGTGCAAATGAAAGGCCCGGAGCAGACAGTGGATTGCGGATTCAAGCCAATCACCCTGAAGACAGGCGAGGGCTTCGAGACAGGGAACACGAAACACGAATGGGACCTGGCCAAGCTCAGGAAGGGCCATAAAACCCTGGCCGAGTACAAATACGAGAAGCGCCCGGTTGTGCGGGGCTATGCCGGCAGGACCCTATATGTCAATCTTTCCACCAATGAGATTAAAGAAAAAACCGTTGACGAGGACATGAAGAAAATGTTCACTGGCGGCAAGGGCTTCGACCTGAAACTTCTCAGGGATGCGATAAAACCCACAACGCGCTGGAACAGCGAGGAAAATGAACTTGTCATGGCAGCGGGCCCGCTGTGCGGCACCACCCAGTACTCGGGAATGGGAAAATGCCTCTCCGTCACCATCTCCCCCCTCACCGACATGCCGTGCGACTCTAACGCGGGAGGCTACTTCGCGCCATACATGAAATTTTCCGGTTTTGACGCAATCGAGATCCAGGGCAAGGCCAAGGAGGATGTCGCAATCATCATTGACGGTGTCGAGGGCAAGGTCACGATAGAGACCGCCCCCCACGAGGAGGTCAATGCCCACCTTGTCGCCGAGCAGATGACTTACATGTACGCCGCAGAGGACACGGAGGCGGCCAGGCAGAAGGTGGCTGTCGTCTCGGCAGGAAAAGGAGCCGAGACAAGCTTCTGGGGCATCCTCAATATCTCGTTCTACGACCCGCGCAGAAAGGTCGCGAGGCTGAAGCAGCACGGCCGCGGCGGGCTCGGCACCGTGTTCAGGGACAAGAAGCTGAAGGCGCTGGTCGCCAGGGTGGACCATTTCGACGGGCTTTCAAACAATCCGGCAGACCCGGACAAGGTTGCCGCGACAGGCCTCAAGCATCACAAGGAGATGCGCGACCTGGACAGGAGCCAGTGCAACATGCGAGTCGTGGGAACGGGCAATATCGTCGAGGTCATGGACGCATACGACCTCCTGCCAACAGAGAATTACAGATTCGGCTCGCATGCAAAGGCATTCAACCTGCACTCCCCGCAGTTCTACAGAAGATTCACCCAGGTCATCCCGGACGGGTGCTGGTACGGCTGCACCATGGCCTGCGCCAAGGTCGTGGACGGGTTCGGGGTCATGACCGGCCCGTACAAGGGAATGCGATTCTCAGTCGACGGACCGGAATATGAGAATGCGGCCGCATGCGCCAACATGGGAATGTGGGACCCGGACTGGGCCATAGAGTGGAACTTCTACTGCGACTGCTACGGGCTCGACACCATTTCCTTCGGTACTGGCATGGCCTATTACATGGAGATGTACGAATACGGCATCCTCAACAAGGAGAGATGCGGCGGCCTTGAACTGCAGTGGGGCAATGCCGAGGCGATGATGGAATTCATGCACAGAATTGCCCGCGGTGATAAGGGCGAGTTCGTCCAGGTGGCGTCCAAGGGCATCAGGAAGACCAAGGACTGGCTCATCTCCAAGGGCTGGGGAGATGCTTACATAATCGAGAACTGCGGCATGGAGCAGAAAGGTCTGGAGGTTTCCGAGTACGTATGCAAGGAATCGCTGGCCCAGCAGGGCGGCTACGGCCTCACGAACAAAGGGCCGCAGCATGACGAGGCCTGGCTGATATTCATGGACATGGTCAACAAGCAGATTCCGACGTTCGCTGACAAAGCCGAAGCATTGCATTACTTCCCCATCTGGAGGACCTGGTTCGGCCTTGTGGGCCTGTGCAAGCTCCCCTGGAATGACGTGACGCCGCCGAGCAACGCCACTTCCAAGGAGCCGGCCAAGATACCGGAGCACGTTCAAAACTACGCCGACATCATGGGCGCTACCCTGGGCAGGGAGATAAAACCGCAGGACCTCATCGACCAGAGCGAGAAAGTTTACAATTTCCAGCGCGCCATGAATGTCTGGATGGGCCGCGGCACCAGAAAGGAGGACAAACTGCCTTTCAGGGCCATGGGGCCGGTGACCGAGATGGAGTACCTGTCGAGGAAGGATAGGTACGACGGCCAGTTGGTCTCTGATATTGGCCTGCCAAAGGAGCAGGTCGCCAAGATGACTACATTGCAGAAGCTTGACGTTCTCAAGGAATACCGGCTGAACCAGTACCAGAAATTGTCTGATGCCGTGTACATGCGCAGAGGCTGGACCCAGAACGGAATTCCGACGCCGCAGAAGATGAGGTCGCTCGGATTCACAGAGGACTGCCTCCTGGACTTCCTGCAGAAGAAGATCGATGACGACGAGAAGGCGGGGCTGAACATCTGGGGCGGAAAATACAAGGGCGACGAGAAGCCGCCGTCCGCGGACAGGAAGTACTGGGAAAAGTGGTAGGCCCATGGAGAAAATTATCGCTTACTGCGGCCTAATCTGCACCGAGTGCCCGGCCTACCTGGCCACCCTGAACGATGACGATGAGATGCGAAAAACCACGGCTGCGAAGTGGTCGGAGATGTTCAAGTCCGATATTGAGCCGGAGCACATAGTCTGCGACGGCTGCATCGGCGAGGGAAGGAAGTTCCACCACTGCTCCGAGTGCCCAATTCGGGCATGCGGCCTGGCCAAGGGCGTGAAGAACTGCGGGCGGTGTTCCGAATACCCGTGCAACCACGTCAAGCAGTTTTTGAAATTTGTACCCGATGCGAAGAAGGTGCTGGACTCGGAACGAAAAAAGTCCAGCACCAAATGATAGGATTGACTGGGAGCGTTTTCCTGCGGTTAGAATTTAATGCTGACAGCATGCCCTAACGAGGCAAAGCCTCGTCTGTGCCGCAACGACAAGTCGTTGCTTACCCCGCCTGTGAGGGCGGGGTTTTATATTGATGTCTGAACGAGTGCGAATGTCGAGGCATCTAGGGCATTCTATTGCTCTAATCTGGGGAGCCTCGCCCGTCAGGGCGGGGGGGTCAACGGCACCCGGTCAACCAGGCATTCTCGGGACAGATGCATTCTGACGCGCCTTATTGTGAGTTCCGAGAATCGGAACTTACATGCGATACAGACTGAACCCCGCCTCCGGCACCGGCGCGTTCAGCGCCGCGGATATCCCGAGGGCTAGCACCAATCGCGTCGAGGTCGGGTCGATTATCCCGTCGTCCCATATTCTGGCGCTAGAGTAATACGGATTCCCTTCCTGCTCGTACTTCTCCAGGATTGGCTTCTTCAGGTTCTCGACCTCCTCCTGGGTCATCTCGACGCCCTTGCGGAAAAGCTGGTCCCGCTTCACGGTCGAGAGCACGTTCGCGGCCTGCTCCCCGCCCATGACTGATATACGGGCGTTGGGCCACATCCAGAGCTGGCGCGGTCCGTATGCGCGGCCGCACATTCCGTAATTTCCTGCGCCGAAAGAACCGCCGATGAGGACTGTGAACTTCGGAACCTGGGCGTTGGATACCGCAGTAACCATCTTGGCTCCGTCCTTGGCTATGCCTCCGGACTCGGCCTTGGTTCCGACCATGAAGCCGGTGATGTTC
>DAJR01000013.1 GCA_002496385.1 Methanomassiliicoccales archaeon UBA147
ATCGAATTCACCGATTGGATGCAAAATACTGCGAGTCTTATGGCATGGATTTAGCATGAAGATTGGTGACCATGCCATCGTCGAATGCGCTGTTGGAAATTGCTGCGAGTTGCATTCAACTTTTTCCCTGGTTGCATCATTATAATTAAGGATATCATCCGTCTATTTTACGCGGATGGTCTCCAGATTCATCGGCGCCCTGGTTTCGAAACCGAACTTCTTGTACAGCGAGCTGGCAAGGTCGGAGCACTTGAATTCTTCTCCGTGCCCGATGATGATGCGTTCGGGCTTTGGCTCCATGCCCTCGATGTACTTCATGAGCTGGCGCCTGTCGCTGTGCCCGGAAAAGCCGTCGACCGTCTCGACGTTCATCTGCATGTCCAGGACTACGCCGTCGCCGCGGTTGCTCAGCTGGATCTCCTTCCAGCCCTTCTGTATCTTCCTGCCCATGGTCCCTTCGGCCTGGTATCCGACGAAAATGATGGTTGAATTCGGATCCCTGGACCATGCCTTGAGATACTCGAGCACCGGCCCGCCGTTCATCATTCCGGCTGTGGCCAGGACGACGCAGGGTTCCGGATCGTCGGCAATCCTCTGGCGCATCTCCATGCTGTCCACGCGCTTGAATATCGGGCTCAGGAAAGGATTCTCCTTCTGCTGGAATATCTGCGTGCGGAGCGAGCTGTTGAGGTATTCCGGGTAGGCCGTGTGAATCGCCGTGGCCTCCCATATCATACCGTCCAGGTAGACATTGACCGACGGGATCTGCTCGTTCCGGATGAGGTCCTCCAGCACCAGCATGACCTCCTGAGAACGGCCGACCGCGAATACCGGTATCAGCACCCTGCCGCCCTTGCTCAGGGTCCTGTCCAGGGTTTGGCGCAGCTCGGCGGAAGCGTCCGACCTGCTTGGCTGCATGTCATGGTACCCGCCGTAAGTCGATTCGATGACCAGCGTCTCTATCCTGGGGAACCGGTTGACAGCGGCATTGAACAGCCAGGATTTCTCGAACTTCATGTCGCCCGTCATGGCGATGTTGTAAAGCCCGTCACCGATGTGGAAATGGCATATCGCCGAGCCCAGGATGTGGCCGGAGTTCTGGAATGTGAGCCTCACGTCGGGGGAGATGTCGGTGGTCTCGCCGTACTTCAGCGGGATGCAGTGCTTCACTATCTCCCTCACATGGCTTGACTCGTATTGGCCTTTCTTTGCCTCGCCGAAGGAGACTTTGATCGAGTCGATGAGCATGAGGGACATCAGGTCCCTGGTGGGCGGTGTGCAGTACACCGGGCCTTCGTAGCCATATTTGTAGAGAACCGGAAGTATGCCGCAATGGTCTAGGTGGGCGTGCGTTATCACGACGGCATCCAGGCTGTCGAGCGGGGCCATTTCGGGCACATACAGATAGGGGGTGACATGGTCGCTGGACGGCATCGCGCCGCAATCAATCATAACCTTGCTGTTCCGCGTGGAGAGCAGCGCGCAGCTCCTTCCCACCTCCCTGAAGCCGCCCAGGGTGGTCAGCCTGACCCAGTTCTCGCCCTCGGGCATCTCGCGGACCAATCGCTTGCCGAGTTTCCTGAGGAATTCGATCCGCTCCTCTCGGATGCTGCGCAGGTAGCTTCTGACCTCGCTCACAGTCTTCGAGGCCAACGGAGGCGCCCTGGTGACTTTCGGAGCCCATCCGATGCTCTTCTTCAGCTCATTCAGGAGCGCACCGTGCTTGCCGATGACCAGGCCGGGAGTGATGGCTTCGATGGTGACCTCCCCGGTCTCATGCTCGAAATAAATGTCGGTTATCTCCGCTTCCGCCGGGATGATATTCCTTATCTCGGCCTCAGCCTCCTCGGGTTTGGAAAGCAGTTTCGGGTCCGGCCTGATGGCGACCCTGCGCCTCAGGCTCTGGGCCAGTTGCTTGATTATATCGATATTGTTGGCCAGGCCTTCCATGTCCTCGGTGTAGATGATTATGACCGCCCCTTCGAAATCGATCTGGGTGATTTTGATGTGAGAAGGCACAATCTTCCTGACTTCTTCTCTGGCCTGTTCCAATATCTTTTCTACGCTCATGGGTCTTTCCGCCCAAAAACTTGCATCTGCCCACTATGCCAGTTTCATTTTTTCTATTCGTTTTGCCACTTCGGCCTCATCAATTTCCTTGAACTCCTTCTTGGTGATGGAAGCAACACTGATCCCGTTTCCGGATGCTGAATCTCTCTTCATGGCGGCGCTGAGGCCCCGAATTGCGAGGTCTATGGCATCGTTCATCGACATGCCGTCCTTGTAATAATCTTCAAGAATTCCGTAAACATACGGTGAACCTGAGCCGGTGGTGACATAATCATCGGGTATCGAGCCGCCTGCCGCGTCAAGCGAATAGACATGGTAGCCGTCCTCGTCCACGCCAGCCACGATGAGCTGGACCCAATAAGGATAGTACGATCTGCCGTTCAGGATATTGGCCAGCATTGTCGCCGCCGCCCTGATGGGCATGTTGGAGCCCCGCTTCAGCCGGTAAAGCTCGGCCTCGGCCTTGAGATACCTGGCAAGGGTCTGCGCGTCGCCGACCAGGCCTGCGACCGTCATTCCGATGTTGTCGTCGATCTTGAAGAGCTTCTGAGTCTTCTTGTGTGCGATCAGCGTTCCCATGGTGGCCCTGTGCTCTGTGGCTATGACCACGCCGTCCTTGCATGTGATACCTACCGTGGTGGTACCTTTCTTCAATTCTTGAGTGTATTCTGGCATATCATCCGCTCCCTCAAAATCGGGTCACTGGTACATGATGTTAGTATAAATACCGATTATCCGATTGCATGCTTATAATATACAATGCCGGAGAAGGAATATCCGTATTTAAGGGTTTCCCATTACTGCCTCGCGTAGCTGAACGCCAGGCCATTGATGGCCTTGATGAAAGCATTGGGCAGTAAACGTGAAATGCCGTTGCATGTCGTACTCATACAATTAAAGCAAATGAATGATGTGGCATCCTCTGTAGAGGGTCTGGGGCCTTCGCTTGCAAAATGGGACAAAGGGTCTTTGCATGGAAAATGGGATAAAGGGGCTAGGGGCTTTGTTTACAAAATGGGATAAAGGGGCTAGGGTGTGCTGGCTGACTTGAACAGCCAGCACAAAACAATTGTTACCAACCCTAGACCCTAGTCCCTAGTCCCTAGATCCTAGTCCCTAGACCCCCAGATTCCAAATAATTCAGACTAGCTTCGATGAATCAGTCATTCAACCGTCCCTTGGTAAACTTCCAGCCCGGCCGCTGTCGCCGAATTCAAAATTCAGCTTAGTCGCCAACCATACCTGATTTGCGTCAGGCCGAGGCTATGGCTCGACCGGTTCGCAACGAATATCGTTGCTCCAAACGCCATCCCTTTGAATGGCTGGTATTTTACAGGTGAAAAGAAGGGTGGGGAAGGCCCCACCCATTTGGCTTTATTGTATCAGGCCGACCTTCTTTCCGCCAGCCTCGAATGCGGCCAGCGCCTTTTCCAGATGCTCGCGCTTCAGCCCGGCGTTCATCATGACCCTTATCCTGGCCTTGTCCCTTGCGACCATCGGGAATACTATGGGCAATGCGTAGACGCCCTGAGTGTAAAGGAATGCGCTAAGATCCTTGGCCTTGGCGCTCTCCCCGCACATTATCGGGGTGATGGGCGTCGTGCTGTTCCCGGTGTCGAAGCCCATGGCCTTTATCTGTTTCTTGAAGTATTTGGTGTTCTTCCATAGCTTCTTGACATGCCTTGGCTCGTTCTCCAGGACGTCAATCGCGGCTATCTGGGCCGCTGCCACCGCTGGGGGGTGGGAGCCCGAGAGCAGCCATGTCCTTGACTTGTTGAGCGCGAAGTTCCTCAGGTCGTTGGAGCCGGCGATGAGACCTCCCACGACGCCGTAGGCCTTGGAGAACGTGCCCATCTCGACATCGATCTTTCCCTCGATGCCGAAATGCGCGCCGACCCCCCTGCCGTCCGGTCCAATAACACCTTCCCCGTGGGCGTCGTCGATGTATGTCATGGCCCCGTACTGCTGCGCAAGCTTCACTATCTGGTCGGCAGGCGCGATGTCGCCGTCCATGCTGAACACGCCGTCGGAAATTACGAGTATCCGGCGGTAGTTCTTGGAATCCGCATCCCGAAGAACGTTCTCCAGCTCGCCCATGTCACAGTGTTTGTACACGCCCTTGTCTGCCTTCGAAAGGCGCACGCCGTCGATGATGGAGCCGTGGTTCAGCTCGTCGCTGATTATGATGTCGCCCTTGTCCACCAGCTGGGGTATGAGCCCGGCGTTTGCGGCAAAGCCAGTCTGGTATATCAGCGCAGCCTCGGTGTGCTTGAACTTGGCGACCCTCTCCTCTGCAACCAGGTGCAGGTCCATAGTGCCCGCGATGCCCCTGACGGAGCCCGAACCGGCGCCGTGAGACCTCACTGCCTGAATGGCCGCCCTCTTTATCTTGGGATGGTTGCTCAGGTTGAGGTAGTTGTTGGAGCAGAGCATGATTACATCTTTGCCCTCCACCTTGCAAACGGGCGCCGACGGCCCTTCCAGGGTCTTCGGCTGCCAGTTGAAGTTCTTCTCTACCAGCGCATTGTATTCCTCACGCAGGAATCCGTTCGGGTTTCTTATCATAGAGACACACTCCATAAGCTGACTGAACCCGGGTAAATCGACGGGATATTTAAGGTTGATGAAATGTTAAAATCATTATGGAAAATAGAGAGGGCCAACCATATTGGCCGAGAAGAAATGGCTTGATTGGGCATCCGCGATACCATTATATCTCCGGAAAACCCTATTATTCCGTATGAGTTCAATGAGAGAATCGAGCAAATACCTGATGTTGATGCCCGCAAAATTCGCTGCCAGCCTCGGAATCATGTTCGCTGTATTGCTGGCCATATTCAATCTTATCGAATCCAGGGCGGCCGCCTACGGCCCCATACACGACGATCTGGCGCTTTTCGTTTTCATGCTTGCGCTGCTGCCCGCGATCTCCGGACTCCTGGCCATGGCGGAGAATTACCTGTGCCTGTGGTCCTGCGAGGCCTCGCTGGAAAGGTACCTGACGAAATTGGGAATCCGGGTCAATTAATCTGCACCTTCGCCAGCCTGCTCGTCCTGTAGCTGATGACCACGGATATCCAGCCCCTTCCGGCAAGCTCCGTGTCTAGCGTGACATCGCCCGTGTCGAACCTGAGCACCGGTGTCTTGGCCAGCTTTGCCGGTGTGGACACTATTAGGATGTCATTTCGCCGGATCTTCCTGATGACCGAGGGACTGAGCTGGAGGTTCCCCCTCCCCAGGACGAAGCCCTGGCTGCCGATGGGGCTTAAAATTAATTTAATTTTATTATATTTATCACATAATTTTAATATCGCAACCTCGTTGAGGTCTTTCCCGACCTGGCTGCCGCCAGCATATGCATCGATTCCCAGCAGGGTCTTCTCCATGCCCAACGCCTTTCCTATGGCCTCGGTTGTGCCCCCGGGGCCCAGGATGAACAGGGTTTCCGGCTCTTCGGACACCAGTTCCCCGATGTACTCCGCTATCTCCCCCAGAACGTCGGCGTCACTCGCTTCCGTGACCATCATCTTGGAGGTCTGGACAAGCGTGGATTCGAACGGCGTGAGGGCGGAATCGTAGAGCCGGACTACCCACTCGCCGTTGCGATACTTCTCCTCGTCCAGGTCCATTATCTCGGCCTCGGCCGGCTTGAGCTCGCCAGAGATGAATCCTGCCAGCACCTCCGCGGTTTTGGCGGGCGTGACCCCGAAGACGCTGGAATGCATCTTCACCCCCGACGGGATGCCCAGCATAGGTATCTTCCGCTTCACCACAGAGCAAATGTCCCTGGCCGTACCATCGCCCCCGCAGAACAGGATCAGGTCAACCTTTTCCTTCAGAAATGCCCTGGCCGCCGCAACGGTGTCCTCCGGCCTTGAGGGGGCAGGGGCTTTGTGGACAACCATGCATTGGATGCCGGCTGCCTCCAGGTATTCCCCGCCCATCTTCCCGGAACATGTGACCCATTCCGCTTCGATGCGCAACTTTGCGAACTCCGCCAGCATGACAGCTGCATGCTCCCCCGCAATGGGTTTGGCCCCGAGCGATGCGGCTTCAACCGCCTTACCATCGGTGCCCTTGAGGCCGACCTTCCCCCCCATTCCCGCAATCGGGTTGACCAGGAATCCCACTTTCGCCATGGCCCGTAATCCCCATGGCTGTTGAAATAGGTTGTGCAGGCCTTCAAAAATATATATACCCCGGCCGGCTATATGCATGCATGCTCAGAATCGCGGTCTTGGCATCCGGCGGCGGCACCGACCTCCAGTCGATACTGGATGCCTGCGAGTCCGGCCAGATTGACGGCCGGGTGGTCCTCGTGATTTCCAACGTTGCCGGCGCGGGCGCCCTGAAGAGGGCGAAGGACTACGATGTGAGGGCGGCGTTCATAGACCACAGGGGAAAGTCCAGGGGGGCGCACGAGAGGGAGATGGTCATGGAGCTGGATGCGGCCAAACCGGACCTCATCGTGCTGGCCGGATACCTGAGGATGCTCACATATGATTTTATAAATAAATATAAAAATAAAATTATTAATATACATCCTGCTCTCCTCCCCAAGTACGGGGGGAAGGGAATGCACGGGCTCAGGGTCCACAGGGCGGTCCTTGAATTCGGGGACAGTGAATCAGGCTGCAGCGTCCATTTCGTGACCGAGGAGGTGGACGGGGGACCCGTGATAGCCCGCATGAAGGCGCCGGTCAAGCCGGGAGATACACCCGAGACCCTTCAGGCCAGGGTCCTGATGGCCGAGCATCTGCTGCTTCCCATGGTTATTCAATGGTTCGCGCAGGGCAAGGTCTACACCGAGAACTGGAAGCCGGTTGATTTGCCGATGGCTTGACTGTTTTCAATTTTAAATTATTGTTCACTATTCACTATTCACTGTTATTCAAATCTTTTTGCTAAGGGGGCTTTGCATGCAGAATGGTAAATAGGGGCTAGGGTCTTTGCTTACAAAATGGTATAAAGGGGCTAGGGTCTTTGCTTACAAAATGGTATAAAGGGGCTAGGGGCTTTGTTTGCAAAATGGGATAAAGGGGCTAGGGATTGCTAGCTGTCGTGAACAGCCAGCACAAAACNNCCCTAGTCCCTAGACCCTAGTCCCCAGACCCAGACACATAAAACCGTTATTTAGACACCATTCCGCTGAACTCTTACGACAGCCAGGCAGTCAGTGAATCTAAAATCTACAATCCCAAAATCTACAATTGCCCAATCTACAATAAATAAATTAACAATAAAATGTATATATGCAGTACCCATTCTCCCCCATATATAGGAGGATTAGCATGGTGAATGTTGTAATAGCGAGCGCAGTGAGGACGGCCATCGGAAAATTCGGGGGAACCCTTCAGAACGTACGGGCGCCGGACCTCGGCGGAAAGGTCATCTCCGAGGCCATATCCAGGGCCGGAATCTCGAACGAGGAAGTCAACGAGGTCATCATGGGCAATGTGGTGATGGCGGGCATCGGCCAGAACCCGGCAAGGCAGGCGATGGTAGCAGCCGGATTGCCATATTCGATACCGGCGCTGACAATAAACAAGGTCTGCGGCTCGGGCATGAAGGCGATTGTACTGGCGTCCCAGGCCATCAAGGCCGGCGATGCAAAGGTGATAGTCGCGGGCGGCATGGAGAACATGAACCTCGCGCCATTCCTCCTTCCCAATGCCAGATACGGCTACAGGCTCGGGGAGGGGAAGGTTGTCGATGCCATGGTCAACGACGGCCTCTGGGACATCTACAACAACTTCCACATGGGGAACACTGGCGAGCTAATCGCGGAGAAATACGGCATCACCCGCCAGGAATCTGACGCGTTCGCGGCCAGGAGCCATAATTTGGCAATAAAGGCAATCAAAGCGGGCGATTTCAAATCCGAGATTGTGCCTTTCCAGATCAAACAGAAGAAGGGAGATCCCATCGTCTTCGATACGGATGAAGGACCCAGGGAGGACACGAACAGCGAGAAGCTGGCAAAACTCGCGCCGGTCTTCAGGAAAGACGGCCAGGTCACCGCGGGAAACGCATCCCAGATAAGCGACG
>DAJR01000012.1:0-1852 GCA_002496385.1 Methanomassiliicoccales archaeon UBA147
CCTTGCTCCCCCACCCGTAGGATGCAATCACAGAGGCGAATCTCGTTTTCGGCTTGAGAAGGTTGGCCAGTTGCACGGCGTGCGCGACATTGGGATGCGGCCCTATCTGCACCGTCGGGGTTCCCACGACGATGGTCGCGGCATCGACCAGGGTCGCTGCCAGCTTCCCGATGTCGGTCACGGCCAGATCGAACTGATGGACCTTCACGCCCCTCTGAGCCAGGGCCGCGACAAGATGGTGTACCATTTTTTCGGTGCTCCCGTGCATCGATATGTAGGGTATCACCACGATATTCTTCGGCACATCAGAGACCCAGTCCCTGTAAGCGTTGATTATGAAATCGGGCTTGTCATACATGGGGCCGTGGCTGGGCGCGATGATGGCTATGTCGTATCCGCTGATCTTTTCCATGTTGTTCCGGACGATGCTCCTGAAGGGCATCAATATCTCCGCATAGTACCTCTTCGCAGCTTCGTACACCTGGCACTCGTCGGTGACATACATGTCCGAGGTCGCGATATGCGAGCCGAACAGGTCGCAGGTGAAGAGAATCTTATCCTCCTTCAGGTAGCTGACCATCGTCTCGGGCCAGTGAACCCAGGGGGCATAGATGAATTTCAGCGTCTTGTCCCCCAGGGACAGTTCCTCCCCGTCTTCCACAATGATTATCTTCTCCTCCGGGACGCACAGGTGGTCGACTATCATTCCCTTCCCCTTGGAGGATGTGACGACCTTCGCGCCGGGGTATTTGGCCAGGACATACGGGATGGACCCGGAATGGTCCTGCTCCGCATGGTGCGCCACCACGAAATCGATTCTGTCTATCCCTTCCAACTGGGCCATGAGCCCCTCGGCCATAGTCGGGTCCGCGGTGTCCAGCAGGGCAGTTTTCTTGCTTCCCTTTATCAGATACGCGTTGTAACTGGTCCCGTCGGGCAGGGGGATGAGGGAATCGAACAGCCGCCTGTTCCAATCGACCGCATTCAGCAACAGCACATTTTCCTTGATTTTCCTTGGCATCATGGAATCCACACCTTCTGTGCCTAATCCGGAAAGTCAGACTTAATGTTTTCTCCGGAATTCGAATGCATTGCCCGAAGCCGAATCGCTCTGCCCGCGATAGATTAAATATTCTCGATTCCTTGTCGGCACCATGGATTATCTCACCCTCGCCCAAGCATATGAGAGAATCGAGGCGACCAGCAAGCGCCTGGAGATGACTGACCTGCTCGTGGAGTTGTTCCGCCAGGTCCCCGAAATCGAGATCGGCAGGGTGGTTCTGCTCACCCAGGGGAAACTCGCCCCTGACTTTGCCGGCACCGAACTGGGCATCGCGGAGAAGCTCGCACTTAAGGCAATCTATGAGGCGACCCGCGTCGGCGAGGCCGAGATACAGAAACTCTGGCTGAGGGACGGCGACCTCGGAAACGTGGCCTTCGAGGCTGTTTCGCGAAAGAAGCAAACTTCCCTGTTCACCGACAAACTCAGCGTGGACATCGTGTTCGACAGCCTGGTGCAGATATCCGGTTCATCCGGAGCCGGTTCGCAGGAGCTGAAGCTGAAACTGCTCGCCAAGCTCATGCATGACTCATCCCCGGTCGAGGCTAAGTACATCGCCCGGACGCTCGCCGGGAAGCTGCGCCTTGGCATTGCCGACATGACCCTCATCGATGCGATGGCCATCACCTTTGCAACCAAGGAGGCCCGCGGCCGGGTGGAGCTCGCCTACAACACCTGTTCCGACCTGGCCAGGGTCGCCCAGATCCTCGCAACGAAAGGAATCGGCGGCCTTGAAGAAATAAAATTGGAAGTGGGCATCCCGCTGAGGGCCATGCTTGCGGAAAGGCTTCC
>DAJR01000012.1:1978-3159 GCA_002496385.1 Methanomassiliicoccales archaeon UBA147
CGCCGCGGCCGGAAGTACGAGCTCACCTCGGCTGTGAACGAGTATCCAGTGATGCTTTACCTCTTCGACTGCCTTTACCTGAACGGCAAGGACCTCACCCAGACACCATACACCAATCGGCGGAAGATGCTGGAGACCTGCATCTCCGAGTCAGAGAGGATAAAGCTTGCTGAGGTCTTGATTACCCGCGATGTTGGAGAAGCAGAGGCATTCTTCCAGAAGGTCATAGGCAGGGGAGGCGAAGGCATCATGGCCAAATCGCTGGCTGAGGATTCATACTACAGAGCCGGCTCCAGGGGTTGGCACTGGATAAAGTTCAAGCGTGATTACAAGTCCGAGATGAACGACACGGTCGACCTTGTCGCCGTGGGCGGTTTCTCCGGACGGGGGAAGCGTGCCGGTCATTACGGCGCCCTACTCATGGCTACCTACAACAGGGAGGAAGGGAAGTTCGAGACAGTGACAAAGCTCGGCAGCGGATTCGACGACGGGTTCCTTGCCGCGCTGCCGGGACTATTGGACCCCCATCTCACAAAGAAGCCCCACAGGCTTGTCAACTCGACCATGCAGGCTGATTTCTGGTTCGAGCCCTCGCTGGTGCTCGAGGTGAAAGGCGCCGAGATAACGCTTTCCCCGATTCACACATGCGGCTGGGAGTTGGTTAGGAAAGGCTCTGGCTTGGCTATCAGGTTCCCCCGGTACACAGGGATCATCCGCCGGGACAAAGCCCCGGAGGACGCGACGACCACCGAGGAGATGCTGGCACTCTACAATATGCAGGCAAAGTAAATGCTTCAACTGACAACACTGAAGATTTAAGCGATAAAGGTCAAGAGCTCTCAGGTCTTAAGGCCTGAGATGAATTGACCATTTACGCGAATATACCAAAGAGAAGACCGCCATGCACCGTCCAATCTATTGCGCATGAAATCAAAGCAAAATGGCTTTGATAAATTAGGTGCATGGCCTATGCTTGTAAACTTCCAGCCTAGCAATAAACGCCAGCTTCTTTAAGGGCTGGTAGTTTACTGCCTCGCGTAGCTGAACGCCAGGCCATTGATGGCCTGGATGAAAGCGTTGGGCAGTAAACGTGAAAAGCCGTTGCATGCCGTCCTAATATATTCAAAGAAAATCGAAGCCTTCCAGCTTCGATAGGTTAGGCATGCAACTGCCCTATGGTA
>DAJR01000029.1 GCA_002496385.1 Methanomassiliicoccales archaeon UBA147
TCCCATTTTCAATGCAAAGACCCTTTATTCCATATTGTATGCAAAGACCCTAGCCCCTATATAAAAAAATTTCACATCATTCATTTGCTTTCATTGCATGAGTACGGCATGCCACGGCATTTCACGTTTACTGCCCATCGCTTTCATTCAGGCCATCAATGGCCTGTCGTTCAGCTACGCGAGGCAGTAATTCAGCGGTAAATGAACCTTTTTCCGGCTAAGTCCCTGCGTCCCTTTCAGCACCAATGGTAAATTCAGTAAATTATAAATATCGAGGTGCAATGTCCTAATCTATAACGCCTTTATCCAAGAAAAATTGACCAATGGGAGAGGATAATATGCCGACAAAAAATATAACCAGCTTTGTTTGCCTGATGTTGACCGCTGCGATGCTCATGAGCTCGCTCGGAGTGGGCCTGATCTCCGCACCTGCGGACGCTTTGGCAGAAACGCCTTCTTTCGAGGACGTGCCGAATGCATCGGATGATACCGCATCTGAGACCGGGGACGCCTTTTCCAAGGATGGCGTGTCCGGATACGCGAGCGGCAGCAATGCGGTCAGCAGCGCGCAAGGCGGATGGAATATCCAACCGAACTCTGGGTCCTGGGGCAACTGGAGTTACCGGGATGCCCACAATGTCCCGGAAGCGGCTGACATGGGCTACACGGGGGACGGTGTGATTGTCGCCGTCGCCGATACCGGCATAGATTTCGGGGCTCAGAACCTCGAGGGGAAGTACATCGTCGACAACCGAACCTTCACCGCCGTCAATGTAACGGCCTCGGCCGCAACAGTGGCCGGCCAGGACAATGTCACCCTGCCCAACAACAACATCGTGGGCGGCACCCTGAAAATCCTGGTCAACGGCACCCTGACCACCGCCTATACAGTAGTTTTGACCAGCGGAGTTGTCACATTCGGTTCCGCCCTTCCGGTCGGCAGTTCGATAGTCTGTTCCTACGACCACAGGCCGTATTACGGTTGGCCCGTCGCCTTCGACGCATACGGGTTGCCCGAATTCCTCCTGGCGAAGGAGGCAAAACCCGGCATGGGCGGCATAACCAACACCACACTCAACGGCACTGGCCCCTTCGATGTTGACCACACCATCAAGGTCGACGGGCAGAGGGACTTCAGCCGCAACGAATTAATCGGTTCGGACAAGCCAAAGGACATCAAGACAAAGGGAACTGCGTCCGGCCTTGAGTTCGACCTCACCGAGCTCTTCGTCACAAGGGATGACACGTTCTGGTACAGCGGACTGAGGACCAGCTACGGCGCCATGAACAGGACGTTCGGCTTCGCCTACGATTTCGACGGCGCGGCCAGCGGGTCGACCAAGGACCCGCGTGGAAATCTCCTGGATTTCAACGCCTCGCACTCAGCGCCCATCGAGCAGGTAGCCTATTCCGCAGCCAAGGGGCTGATAGCATCCTGCGCCGCGATAGGCGCCGACCCCGCAATCACGAGCAGCTATGATATCAACTCCGTCAAGGTGTGGGGTGAGAGCGGCAACCTGGTGCGCAGCCTGCCAATCGAATCAACCCCGGTTTTCTCCGTTGCATGGTCCCCGAACGGGAATTACCTTGCATACACGACCGGCATCGAGGTCGTCGTTTACAATACGAACACCTGGGAAGAGGCCTACAGGATCACACACTCAAGCCAATCTGTCCAGACATATTACCGCGAGTCCATGTGCTTCAGCCCGAACGGCACGATGCTTGCGGTTGGGTCGATTGAGGCCAGCAACAGGATTCAGATGCTGAATGTACTGACCGGCTCCCAGACGCAGCCTATAGTCCCGCAGACCACGACCTCCGTAGCCTACAGCCCCGACGGTTGGAGCATCGCCCTGGGCCAGGTAAACGGGAAGGTCCAGTTGTTGAATTCAACCACTTACAAGTTCACCTCACTGCTTGAGAACGAGGACGGGCGCGCGGTAGAGACACTTGCGTGGGCACCAGGTAACGATTATATCGCCACTGGCCGAAGCACATCCGGCAATATCGAGATATGGGACCTCAACGATGGCAACAACAGCTTCCAGTGGGGCGACGGAGCCAGCGTCATTGAGGGCATAGTGCTGAACAACACCCTCGGGCGCAATAACACGCTCGACCGGTTCTGGTTCGGCAGCGTGCAGGACGAGATGAACGTCAACAGCCTCACTGGATACAACCTGAGCGTCAGCCCGTCGTACAGCAGCCTCAGGTATTCCCCGCTCATGCCCAACGCGCCGGACTTCACATGGGGGATGAGGGTCTGGCTCAGGGATGCGGCCGGGATCGAGACCGAATTGACGAGCGGATATGAGGCGGTCGTTTACAGGGACATGGACGGCAGCGGCACCCAGGAAGGCTTCTGGACCCCGCCCGTCACTTCGCTCCTGCCGACCGATTCGCTGGTCGTGAGGCTCTACCAGGGCCCGGGACTCGGCTCGATGGTTCAGTTCGCGGAATTCACGACCTGTCAACTCGGGGAACTCGACTCGGATATCATCGAACTTGGAAACACCATCCCCAACCAAGGCGAGCTGCAGTGGAAGGTCGACTACCAGACAAGGAAGAACACCGCAAGCGTAGATACAGTAATGACCGGCGGCCACGGAATTTCGTCAACCGTGAACGTAATAAAATGGACGAACACCAAGATAATAACCGGTTCCGAGGACGGCAAGATAATAGTCTGGAACCCTGCCACATACACTCCCACAAATACCTATAATTCTTATTATAACTCCCCCATATTGTCCTTTGACATGAAATCCAGCGGCGAAATGTTCGTCGGCTCCCGGGACTGCACGGTGAGGAAATACCCGGCGGGTTGGGGCGCCCCGACTTCTTTCGCGGCACACAAGCCCGACCTTATGGTATATATTAGGTTTGAGAAAGAATACTATGACAAAAGCGGTAAATTGATCAAAGAATCCAAGCTCGGCGAGCCGGATGTATACAGATGGAACCCGACATCGTCGGCATGGGACAAGACCAATATTACCAACATCTTCGGCGATGTTTTCTACAAAGGCTTCCTGGCCGGCGAGTGGACTGAGTTCGGATACATCGAGTTGGCAGTCCCCAGAAACTACACGGCCTGGCCGAACCAGAACCTGATGTGTGCCATGGCCTTCAGCTGCGGAGACAACTCCTCGCGGCCGATGGACACGGTCCCGTCCGATTGCAATGTGCCTTCGCCCAGTGTCGAGAACTGGGTGGACTGGACCGGCACCCGTTTGGTAACCATCGGCTCCTGGGGCAAATCCGAGATACCGACAGTGAGGATAGCCCATTCCGAGATCGTGAGTGTGAGACCGGTTGACAACAGGACATGCCATTTCGGGTATCACCCCAGCGAAGCCCTGACCGAGTTCTTCGGCACAGCTGTCCCGCTGATAGTCACAGAATCCACCACCCTCGGAGTTTGGGACCGGGTATATGTGGACATGAACGCGGATTTCGTAATTGACTCGAATGACCCGTACATTGACAAGAGCAACCCGGTGCTGAGAGTGGACATTTGGAACCACACCTTCAACACGACCAGCGAAAAATGGGAGACGCCATCCGGCAAGGACGGCGTTCCGGACGTATCCGGGGGCTTCCTCTATTTCATCGCCGACGGCGTGAACCTGATGCCATACACCGAGAGGGTAAACGACCACCTCGTGGAGGCGGGCCGGGTATTGATGCCTTTCGGCACCGCAGATAATCCCTGGAACATTCCCAAGAACGGAGAGGTCCTCGCCTTCTTCGGCGACTTTGATTACGACGAGATGGAGAACAGGATTCTCACAAGCGGGACGCAGACCGCATCCGCCATCGCGGGAGAGGGCCTGAACAAGGGCACCGCCGTCATCCAGGGAGTCAGCCCCGATGTGAAGTTCCTGCCAATATGCAATGCCCACTACGATCTCCCCATGGCTTTGAACTTCGCTATTGAGGGTTATGATGGGGCGCCCCAAACCGGGGACGAGGCCCAGATAATCGCAATAGGCCCGTACACAACCGGTTACGGAAACGGTCTGGATTCAAACACACAGCTGGTGGAATACCTGGTGAGCAGGACAAATAACACGGCAGTGTTCATTTCCCCGGCCGGGAATGACGGAAGCGGCTACGGAACCGTTGCGGCGCCTTGCGGCAAGAACACACTGGTGGTAGGCTTTGCCGAGGACAATACCCTGGTCCCTGCCGGAGGCGGCACGCATCACACCGGCGATGTCAGCGAGCTTTCCTCAAGAGGCCCGACCGCGGCCGGGCTTGCCAAGCCGGACGTCATCGCGCTCGGAATTGGAGAGGTGGACATGCCTCTAGGCACGAATTCTAAAGTCGGCGGCGATGGCCAATATGTTCTCTGGAGAGGGAGCGAACTTGCCTCGGCTGTCACAACGGGCGTGATGGCGATGGTCTTCGAAGCCTACAAACTCAAACACGGTACTTTTCCCACCACTCAGACGGCCATGGACATCATCCGCTCCTCCGCGAAGGACCTGGGTCATGACCCCATGACGCAGGGCGCGGGATTCGTTGACGCCCTCGCAGCGGTCCGGCTTGCCAATGGTGCAGGCGGCCTCAAGGTCACGGCCCCGAAGACTGCCTTCGGCAACACTTTCGGCGTATCATACGATTCGTTCATCAATGTACTGGAACCCGGCCAGAAGAGCAACCTGACCGTCACCCTCAGCAACCCCGGCACGAAACTCGAACAGACAGCGTACGGTTTCGAATACCTCGGACGAATCGATCTGCAGGAAACGACCCAGATAGTTCACAGCTGGGAAGGATACAAAGGGGATATCTCGCACATGATTCCGGCCGAGACGGAAGTTGTGAAGGTGACCGCACAGACGAATTACACCTGGGCCCAACCCTGGGAGGACGGAACCGGTGCGGACATAAAGAACTTCATGGCACTCGGCGGCTCATTCTTCATGACCCTGTGGGACTGGGTTGACGCCCAGTCGCCAGGACAGCCCGGTTACGGCGAGATCGACGACGAGGACGACCTGAGCTATCTGACGGGGCACGAATACGGGTATGTTAATTCGATGATATGCACACTGTCGAACCCCCACGGCAACCTCGCAGGCAAGCTGGTGGTCGAAATACAGCCCGACACTGCAGCGGGCAGCGGAATGCAGAGCCGCCCCTGGAACATCATCGTGGAATCTTTCGCTACGCAGTCCACGACCTGGTTCTCGACATCGAAACCCTCGGCAGGCATAGTTGCCGGCGGCACCGACAAGGTCAATGTCTCGGTGAACGTCCCTGCAAATGCCCAGGCCGGAACCTACGCGGGTTCGTTCGTGAGCGCCTATGACCCGAAGTCCGACATTTGGACGGACTCGATGGCATTCACAGCTCTGGCAGAGAACGAATACCTGAACACCACACTCGAAACGACCGCATGGGACAATGGCGCGGATGGCAATTACTGGGGCGGGGACCTTACGACGCCGCATCTCTTCGACGTCGGGAAA
The DNA here is from genome assembly GCA_002496385.1 of Methanomassiliicoccales archaeon UBA147. GTDB lineage: Archaea > Thermoplasmatota > Thermoplasmata > SG8-5 > SG8-5 > UBA147. The sequence continues at coordinate 5,484 of DAJR01000029.1, forward strand.
ACCGACAACTTCCCGCTGGCAACGCCCGCGGAGACCTACTCAGGGAGTATGACCCCCTCAACGCCGATTTCCATTACCGGCAACGGCGGATTTAATGCCCGCTCAACAATGGGAGACGGCTCGCTTGCCAACCCCTGGATTATTGAGAACCGCGAAATAACGGGCGCCGGGAACGGCATATATATTGCCAACACGAACGCCCATTTCATAATCAGGAACTGCGCGATACACGGCATGACTTTATCCGGTATATATCTCAACAATGTCACCAACGGTGTGATACGGGATGTTGAAATATATGATAACGATGTCAATTGTCTCCTAATCGCAAACAGCGACAACATAACCGCGGAGGATATCAGCGTCCATGACAGCCTGGGCGGATATGGCATATATATCGACAATTCAAATGACATCGTTTTGAGCAATGTTGCGGAAGCCGGATGCTTGAATGTGGGATTTTACATGGTTTCATCCTCGAACATCTCGATGCTCGGATGCTCGGTGCAGAATCAAGACTGGGGAATCGAGGGATACGGCATGGGCCTTTGGCTGCTCTGGGTCAACTACAGCGACATCGTCGGCAACACATTCTATGGTGACTCGTATGGCATATTCATGCAGGGAAGCAACCAGAACGAAATATCCAACAATGTCTTTGATGGGTTTGACAGCGCCTCCGGGTTCTACAGCATAATGTCAACCGCAACGGACCTGGGCGATCCATGCACTAACAATGTAATCACCGGCAACGATTTCATAAACTGTGTTGCCACCCATGCCTACGATGACGGCACGGACAATGATTGGGACGGAAACTACTGGGAAACCAGCTACGGCATAGACGGTGGGTCCGCGGACAACGACCAGCAGGTCAACCCGGTCGCCGGGCCAGTATCACTCTACACCGCGAGGGCCCCAATCACCATCATCGGCAACGAAAGTTTCACACCGGCCAACGGCGTTGTGGGAGGCAACGGCTCTGCCGACAACCCATTCATCATAGCGCGCTGGGACATCAACACGACCACCTTCCCGCACGGCATCTGGATACAGGACACGTCCGCCCATTTCCTTGTGATGGACTGTAACATCTATGGCAATGCCACGGGCTACGGAATAGTGCTGTTGAACGCCACCAACGGGACTGTCAGGACCAACAAGATGAGCTCGCTCGGGACCGGAATACACGTCCAGAACACCACTGGCTTCAGGCTGTACTGCAACGAGATGAGTGGCCTGACCGCGGGCATTGCCCTGCTGGGCTCCGGCAACGGGGAGGTCAGGTGCAACAGAATCGACTCGCCGGTGCAAGGGATCCACATGAACGCCACGGCGCAGTGCAGCATCAGAGGCAACCAGATATCCGGAAGCAGCCTCGCAGGCATATTCCTGGTATCTTCGGATTCGAACACAATAAAGGACAACACAGTCTCCGGAGGGACCGCTGACGGCATCCTGATAAAGGAGTGCATGGGCTGCACCGTAACATACAACAACCTAGATTCCAACGGTTACGGCATACACCTGGCCAACTCCACCGGCATCCACATGCTGCATCACAACAACTTCTTCGGCAACGTTGTCCATGCCTACGATGACTTCCCCGGCGATTCGCTCGCGTCCTTCGACATCTACAGTCATTTCGGAGAGCCTGCCAATTTCACGCATACCTACGATGTGCTGTTCTGCAATGTGACAAGGAACGGCATCCCGCTCATACCATCGACGGATTACACAATAGACAACGATACCGGCCTCATTGTGTTCACACCTACCCAGCTTGGGCAACCGGGCGGCGTGGAGATATCCGTCAAAGCAGTGTTGATCTTCGAAGAAACGGTCAACATCTTCAAGTTGACGTACAACAGGCTTGTTGGCGTTCCGAATGTGTTCATCAACGTGACCGGTTCGGACGGAAAACCCACATACACCATGGCTCCTGGCAGTTACACTGTGCATCTGAAGACCGGCATAATCGAGTTGGCATCGCCCCTGAGCGTCGGAAGGGGCTTGACCGTATGGGTCAGCTACGCATACTACAACCGAACCGGAATTGTCCCGATGACACTCAATGTTGTGACCGGCACCAGCGCCAGCTTCGAATACGGAAACCTGAGCGCGGACGAGAATGCTCTGGGTATCAGCATCATGCCGACCTGGGGCGTGAGGACGGGCCAAGGCGCATCGCTCGTGAGCGGCGACAGGAGATACTTCTATGTGAACATCCCCAACCAGGGATTGTTCAGCATCTCGGAGCTCATCAACTTCTACCTTTATTCCGAACTCATATGGAATTTCAACCAGACCGACATAAATATCGTTGTGTACGGGAAAGGCGCGACAGCCTCGTACAGCAGCCCGGCACCCTATGTCATGGACAAGGTCGGCGGTAGCGAGGAGAAGGCCGACTTCAGCTTCTTCACAGCAACGGACGGCCCCAAGGACATCCTTGTGACCAAATTCACGCACGAGATACTGGCCATCTGCGTTTCTTCCAAGACCTTCAACGGCACGAACAATGCCTTGGCGGCCTTCCAGGGAAAGAATGGTTGGATAAGGCTCAGTGACAACAACCCCAAAGCCTGGACCAACGATGTTGTCGGCCATCTGGGCATATCGTTCCAGTCCAGCCTGGACATGGACGGGATTACGGCGAGCATCGTCGGCCCGGCCCAGGGCACGAAATCGGTAGAATCGATAAAACAGGATGACCTCACTCTGTTCGACCTGAGCACGCTTGAGGGATGGCTCACCATGAACGCGGTTGCCGGATTCTCCAAGGTGGTCACCGTTGAAAACGCGCTGAGCTGGGATGTCCATATAATGGGACACCCAGAATGCGTCGATTTGGACCTTGCGCTGTTCTATGACGGAAAGGACGGGCAGCCGAAGGATGGCGTCGCCCAGTGGCGGGAGATAATCACCACCAAGGACATGCAGTTCGATGCCTACAAGGACAATTGGGGGTCGGGTTCGTACTGCTATTGCGCGGATGCCGATGCCGACGAGGCCATAAAAATCATAAGCCCGTGGGACGGGGACTACATCATAAAGGTCCTGGGATACACTGTCACGACGGACCCGGGATACTTCGACCTGGAAATAAAATCTATATTTGCGGGTGTCGAGGGCTACAAGCTATCCCATGCGGATACCGATTTCGAGGACATGGATGCTACCAGCGGCGGGTACTCGAACTACCAGACTGTGAACGGTTTCGATATAAGGACCTTCGACGTTCTTTGGACCTTCCCCGAGGGCACCGAGGACAATGTTTACGGAGGAATATTCGTTCTGGGCATACCCACATCGCCTAACCTGATAGTCATAGCCATAGACATTAATCTTGACCGCGAGGCGCCTGACCTTTTCCCGGGCAACACGGGCCCGAATACGATAGTCTCCACCAAGACGCCGACCATCAGCGCCAAGGTCGAGGATCTGGCGAAAGGGGAGATTGACCCGAACAGCGCCAGGGTGGAATTCGACGGCAAGGACATCACCGACATAGCCCAGATATCTATCGGGCTGACTAAAAATTCCGCAGAAACGAAAGGATACTGGACCGGGGACATCATCTACAACCCATTGAGCCCGCTCTCCGAGGGAGGCCATTTCATTTCCGTAGAGGTCAAGGACAAAGCCGGGAACCCAAGAACAGCATCATGGGGTTTCACGGTGGATACGACCGACCCCGGCATGAGGCTCTCCAATGACCAACGCGATATTTACACCTCCATTCCAAACTACAGGCTCAGCGGCTCGACCGAACCGAACTCCGCAGTAAGCATAATCGGAGTCCAGGGGACGGTTAGCCAGTATCTGGACAACACATTCGACATTGACCTCAGTCTCGAGGAAGGCCCCAACTTCATCGCCATCAGGTGCACCGACCTGGCAGGCAACACCCATGAGGCCACGAAGACAATCACATTGGACACGGACATTCCCGAATTCAGCCGGATTGTCGCTCTGGACGGCTCCACCACAAACAGGCGGACCACCGGAATCTACGGAGAGATGACAGAACCGGGCACATTGGAGATTAACACAATGCCGGTGCCCGTGAACAGCGACGGTACCTTCAGGCACGATTCCATATCCCTGATAGAGGGACGGAACATGCAGAGGCTGGAGTTCACCGACAGGGCCGGAAATGTTGCGCATTACTTCATGAACATCACTCTGGATACGGTTATTCCCGTCCTCAACATTGATGACATGGACAGCGTGGTCGACACTGAATGGCTCAACATCACTGGAACCACAGAGGCAAATGTGGCATCCCTCACCATAAACGGAAAGCTGGTGGATGTCTCGGCAGGCGGCGGGTTCCAGAACAACATACGGATAAGCCCGGGCGTGAACACTATCGTCGTCGAGGTCAAGGACAGGGCCGGAAATTCGGCCCAGGAAGTCCTGACAGTCGTGTATGCCGAGAAGGCCGGCGTGAACGGTGCGGCCATCGGGCTGATGGTTTGCCTGCTCATCGTGGGATTGGTACTGGGTATCTTGCTTGCGCCAATTATACTGAAGAAGGATGAGGTCCCGCCAGAGGAAGCTGTGCCGGAACTTGAGGGAGAGCCCTCCGAGGAGGAAGGCGAACCCGGCCTTGAATCTGAGGACGCCGAGTCCGGTCCCGAATCCGAGGAGATAGAGCCTGTTCCGGAACTTGAGGAAGTCGCGGCCGAGGAAGAGGGCGCGATTGAGCCTGAAACCGATGTCCAACCCGAGGAAGCCGCCGAGGAACTTCCTGCTGACCAGGATCTTGAGCCCATTCCTGAAGAGGAAGCCGCCCCCGAACCCCTACCCGAAGAACCAGCCGCAGAGGCCGAGGACCCCCGCATCATAAAATTGAAAGAGGCGTACGAATCTGGCAAGATATCCAAGGAACTCTACGAGAAGAATCTGGCCAGGTTCAAGGGCGAATAGACAGATGAAACGGGCGAGCGGCCGCTCGCCCACCTTTCCCTTATTTTATTGTTTTTCTTCATTCGAATATCGCATCGAAGGCTTTCATGCATCTCACAACCCAAAGCTCTTCGTCGGTGAGCCCTTTGGTGTCTACCAGTTTCATGATTTCATCCGAATTGACAAGCTTCAGGGCGAGCGGATGGCCTTGCGTCATGGCAAAGACCCGGCCGGCGACATCCGGAGGAACGCCCATGCTCCCGAGAAGTTCCATGGCGCTCGCACGGTCCAGGCCCTTCAGGACAAGGTCGTTCGGCCCGAGAGTTCCCAGACAGGGCGTTGGCGAGAGCGACTGTCTGTCCCTGGTAATCAGGACTATGCTGATGTTATTCAGCTTGTGTGAGTGCTCGCATAACATGTAAAGAAGCTGCAAAGTCTCGCGCTTCAGGTCAAAGATGCTGTCAAAGACAAGGACGGATTCGCTGTCCTGGAGGTCTTTGAAGAGCGAGGCGAATGCCAGGCCGAGGTCGGTGTCTTTGTACTGCCTGAGGTATTTCTTCAGGCCGTTCCGGCCAAGCCGAACATGGTTTTCCGCCATCTGTTCCAAGAGGTTTCTGGCTGAGTCCCATTCATGAAGAGAGTACCACAGGATGTTCTTGGACCCCTCGAACTCCTTGAGGGCGCGCAGGACAAGTGCGGTTTTACCGATGCCCTTGATTCCGCTGACCACTGTCAGAGGGCTTCCCGAGCGGATCCTGGCCCGGATGAAGCCTGCCTCTTCCGTTCTGTCAACGAAAGTGTCGGTCTGGGGGCGCTCCGGCAGGATGGTGATGTAAGATGGAGAGGGCGCTCCTGAAAGAGAGGATTCCAATATGACGCCTTCCCGGAAATAAGCCAGTATCAGGTGCGAGATAGTGATGCCCCTGGCTTTGAACAGAATCTCATGAAGGTGCTCGGTGTGTTCCAGGCCGCTGCTGTCCCTGAAGAGGATTTTCTGTTTCTTCAGCTGGTCGATTATCTTCACGGCAAGCTCCGAACCCCTGGGGGTGAGGAAGAATGCTTTCCGCTTTCTTTTCAGCCCGCCCACATGCACCAGCGATTCGTCGATATAGGTGTCCCCCATAAGCGAATTTGTCGCCCTCGGGACATGGTTAATCTTGATGCCCACCGCATCGGCTATCCCCTCCTGGGTCTGTCCGATGGGGGCGCCTTCCGACTCGGGGTCTGTGGTGAAATCCTTGAGATGAACGAGTATCCGTTCGTTTACGCTCAGGTCCTCTATTCTCATGACAGGGTGTCATTTTGGACAGGCTATATGAATGTAGCGAATCCTGCATCAAAATAAGGGGACGGCAATGCTTAAATCCGAACCCCGCATGTTCATCCACAGGTGAAATTGTGGAACCACGGGTCAAGCGGATATACCAGAACATTGAGAAGCAGGGAGGGAGTGCTCCCGACGTCATTGTCATAGCGAATGCGACCGAACCCATGTTGGACATGACATTCTTTTACGTCACCAGACTCCAGGTCGGCCGTTACGAGGGCAGCATCGCATTCCTCTACCCGGATGGTAAACTTACAGTCGTGACGTCACTGCTGGAGGCTGAAAGCGCTTCAAAGGGCGATTTCGAGCTGAATGTTTTCAAGACTCTTGACGAGTTCGTCCAGATTGTAGACAAAGCCCTGATGGGCGCGAAGAGAATCGGCATAAACGCGGAGGAGCTCACGTTCAAGTCCTACAACTTCATCAAGAGCCATGCCGGCACCGATGCGGAGATTGTCGACATATCCAAGGCCATCAAGGCGACCAGGCTGGTCAAGGACGAGGCGGAGATAGAGACAATGCGGAGCGCCTGCAAGATAGCCTCCGATGTCGCGGACAACATAATATCCCATGCAAAAATAGGCATGAAGGAATACGAGCTGGCCGCTGAACTGTGCTACATGATGCAGAAAAAGGGGGCAGCAGGCCCATCCTTCGAGACCATAGCCGCGTTCGGCAAGAACAGTGCGGAGCCGCATTACAGCGCCGGCGATGTGAAACTCGAAAAAGGTCATTTTGTCCTGCTGGACTTCGGGGCGCTTTTCAGGCGGTACTGTTCGGACATAACGCGCACCTATTTCTGCGGAAAGGCCTCGGAGAAGCAGAGGGAGATGTACGAAATAGTCCTCGAAGCACAGAGAAGGGCGCTCGACGCCATCCGAGTCGGAGAGACTGCCAGCAAACCGCATATCGTTGCGGCCGAGTACATCGACTCCACCGCGTACAAGGGGCTTTTCACGCACGGGCTCGGGCACGGGTTGGGACTCGCTGTCCATGACGGGGGCGGCCTGAACCCCAGGGCGGCGGATGTCATACTCGAGGAAGGCATGGTCTTCACTGTGGAGCCGGGCGTTTACGTCCCGGGGTACGGCGGGGTGCGGATAGAGGATGACATCGTCGTCAGGAAGAACGGCCCGGAGCTGTTGACGACAGCCAAGAAAGACCTCGTGGAATTCTGATCTGCCATTGAAATGAGTCCGCAAGCTTAATCTCCGATTGTGCGGTTACCCGCCTGCCACGATGATGAAATTGCTAAATCTGCTGAACCGTGATGACAGACGGGCGAACTGAGTGGCCTTCCATCCAATTATCAAAGCCAGGTGCTTTGATTCCAATTGCACATGGCGGATTGCGCCGCAGTGGAAGCAGGTCGGTGAGAGACGTGAGATTGATCTCCTGGAACGTGAACGGCATTCGGGCAGTCGCCAAGAAGGGGTTCGTTGAGTGGCTCAGCACGGAAAAACCGGACATACTCTGCCTCCAAGAGACAAAGGCATGGCCCGAGCAAGTACCGCCGGAGATTCTGGCACCGAAGGGGTACCGGACATACTGGTCGAAGCCTGCGAAGAAGGGGTACAGCGGCGTCGCCATGTTCACAAAGGAAAAACCGATTTCCGTCGGCCTCTCGATGGGAGAGGAGAGGTTCGATGCCGAGGGCCGATACATCATGGCGGAGTTTGCGGATTTTTTCCTGGCGAATGCATATTTCCCGAACGGAAAGGCCAGCCCCGACAGGCTTGCCTACAAGCTCGCTTTTTACGACCGATTCCTTGACATCACAGACGTCACCAGAGGCACAGGCAAACCCGTGATATTCTGCGGAGATGTCAACACCGCCCACAGGCCAATCGACCTCACCCACCCAAAGGCCAATGAGGGTGTTTCGGGTTTCCTGCCGATAGAGAGGGAATGGATGGACAAGGTCTTGCGACACGGGTATGTCGACACTTTCAGGCACTTCGACAGATCCCCGGAAAAATACACATGGTGGGATTACAAGACTGCCGCCCGCGAGAGGAATGTGGGCTGGCGCCTGGATTACTTCTTCGCATCCGAGGACCTGCTTCCGAGGCTCAGGAGTGCTACCATACTCAGGGATGTGATGGGCTCCGACCACTGCCCCGTGGGCATCGAGTTGGCATGAACCGCAGAACCCCTGCGGGCGGAATATGCGGTAATTGTTCAGTGAAGTTGCCCCCATCTGAAATCTTAGATTTTTGTTCGCAGTTTGCTGTTTTTTCATTTATTTTGGGGTAACGGGGTCTAGGGGCTAGGGGCTTTGTTTGCAAAATGGGATAAAGGGGCTAGGAATTGCTGGCTGACTTGAACAGCCAGCACAAAACATATGTTGGCAACCCTAGACCCTAGTCCCTAGACCCCCCTAATCCAAAAAACATACAGAATGGCTTCAA
>DAJR01000016.1 GCA_002496385.1 Methanomassiliicoccales archaeon UBA147
ATCATCCTGGCTACCAAAGTTTATCCGCTGCATCTGGATTTCGACAATGTGCTGAAAGCGTGTCGTGCCAGCCTGCGCCGTTTGCAGACTGGTTACATTGACCTCTACCAGATTCACGCCCCCAGCCCAAATGTGCCTGTCTCGGAAACCATGTTCGCTCTCAGAACCTTGCTGGACGACGGTTTGGTCAGGTATGTTGGCGTCTCCAATTTCCAGATATCGATGACGGATGTGGCGATTAACTCCCTGGACAAACATCAGGTCATATCAAATCAGATGGAATACAGTCTCCTTTCGAGAGATATCGAAAAATCCGTTCTCCAGCACGCGAGGTTCCGTGAAATGCCAATCCTGGCATATTCCCCGATGGCCTCCGGGCTCCTCAGCGGAAAATACACACAGGATTCCTCATTCTCCGCGGATGACCGCCGTAACAAATGGCCATTGTTCAGTAATATCGAGAATCGGGGGACCATAATACCGCTAATTGACGCCATGAGGTCTGTTGGAGAGAAGCATAATGCCGCCATACCCGAGGTGGCAATCAACTGGATACTCAAGAACGATGACATTATCCCTCTGCCGGGCGCTAAAAAGCCGGAGCATATAGACAGCCATATCCATGCCACAAAATGGAAGATGTCCGCCGAGGAACATCGGACCCTTTCCAAAATTTCGGCCGAACTCAGGTTGAACACCTTCTACAATTTCGGGGACGCATAAATGGTCAGCAAGAGAGACAAGGATGCCGAGAGCGGCCTGCTGATTCTGACTGTCACCGGCATCATCTGGGCGGTCGGTTTCCTTTACTGGTCGCGGAGCGGTACTGTGCTGGGATACGATGCGGGCAATATTGCGTACATCTGCTGTTCGTCAATGGCTCTGGTCTTTCCGATCATCATCTCGGCCATATGGGTATCGACAAGGAAGGAGAACCGTGCCAAGAGGTTCCTCGACGGGCATCTCAAGATATCGGATTCGGTCTCGGTCGATGAGATATCGCAGAGGTTCAGGATGAAACGCCCTGCATCGGTGAGGGTGTTGAGGTCATGGATGGCAAGCTCCGGCATTCCCGGGGACTATGACGAGACCACCGGCGTTTTCAGGAAAAAGGCGGATTGATCCGATTCCTCAGGCCCATTCCTTAACTATTTATACCCTGGGACAGATACAAATGCGATGGCAGACACATTCTCCGTTCTGAGGCTGGGCGTGGCCCTGGCATTCATGGTCGCGGCCTCTGCGATGGACTGGCGCACAAGGAGGGTGCCGAACAGGGTGTGGATAGCCCTCGGCATCGCCGGAATGGGCTTCCTGGTCTATGAGATGATACTTTCCGAGACCGCCTCGTTCTTCGGTCCGGAGAGGACGTACGGGCCGGCGCATTTCCTGATATTCATTCCCATTGCGATAATCTTCTTCGACACATTCTGGGACAGGGAACCCATATACGATGACGGAAAGCTGAACTTTCTCCCGCTGGCTCTTTACTGTGTCGCAGGGGTTGCCATCCTGGCGATGGTCTATGTCGAAGGCCTGACCCTGGAGGTCGGGCAGCTGCTCTCTGTTCCGGCGGTCATGAGCGTCTTCATCCTGTTCTACTATCTGGGCATCGTACGAGGCGGCGCCGATGCCAAAGCGCTGTTGGCGCTCTCGATAATGTTTCCGTTCTACCCTGTGTTCGGATCTCTGCCCTGGATATCCTATCCCGAAGGCTCGGCCGAGGTGCTGCAGATGACCTTTCCATTCACCTTTCTCATCCTCATGAATGCGGCGATACTTCATGCGGTCGCAGGCCCCACACTCCGATTCTTCCGGAACCTGGCCCGTGGGGACCGAAGCTTCCCCGAGATGTTCCTGGGGTACAGGATGGACATCGCCGATGTCCCGAAAAGATTCGTGTGGCCCATGGAGGTTGTGCGGGACGGCGAGGTCGTGCTGATGCTGTTCCCGAAACGCACCGGCGATGTGAAGGAGGAGCTTGCCAGGCTGAGGGAGAAAGGCCTGGAGCGGATATGGGTCACCCCCAAGGACCCTTTCATCATACCGATGACGCTGGGCATAATCTTCAGCGTGGTCGTCGGGAACCTGGTCGCCCTGTTCTTCTGAGAATGAGTGCTCCCCAAGCTAAAGCATGGGGTATCCTCTAGCTGTTTTCATCCTGAATGACATGAAATTGAATAGATGAACTGGTCATTCAGGTTGATTCGAAATGCTTGGAGCATGAAAATATCGGGGGGAGCACTTTAATTGAACAAGTCCTCGCAGCAAAACTGCCAGTAAGCGCCCGTATCCGCAGAATTAAAAGTCGCGGTATGTGGGCGAGGACATGTTCAATCAACTGAGCCCGGTCTTTCTGCCCGAAGCGTCCCTCTTCCACTTCCCGAAATCATCGATGCCCAGGAGTTGCTCTCCGGTGAACACCGGTCCGTCCCCGCATACCGTGTATCTCCCGCACTGGCAGGAGCCGCAGAGCCCGATGCCGCATTTCATGTACCTCTCCAGCGAGCACTGGCATTCGATTCCGGCGTTCTTGGCGATTTCGGCGATGGCTTTCAGCATCGGCTCCGGGCCGCAGGCAATGATGAGGTCCGGTTTCTTTTTGTTCTTCATGGCGAGCATCTTTTCCGCGAGCTGGGTGACGAACCCCCGGTGTCCGTCCGAGCCGTCGTCGGTCGCGATGAACATGTCCGCCCCAAGGTCGGTGAACCTCTTCCTGAACAACAGCTCATCCGAGGTCCTTGCGCCGAGCGCGCACCGCACATTGCACCCCCCGGCAATCGCCCTCTCCACGGCCAGGGCCAGCGCCGCTGTCCCTGAGCCACCGCCTATGGCCAGGATTTCCTTTCCCTTAAGCCTGAAGCCGTTTCCCAGAGGCCCGGTGATTCCGATTTTATCTCCGGGCTTCAGGCCATGGAGCGCCCATGTGGCCTCCCCCACGTCCTGCACGGTGATGCCGCCCTCCGCCCCGGAATAGGACAGGCTCATGGGGACCTCGTCCACCTCGGGTATCCAGACCATGACGAATTGCCCGGGCTCGGGTCTCGCGGCCCATTTGAATTTGATTGTTTTTATATTATTTGTCTCATTAATTATTCCGGAGACTGTGACTATTTCCATCATACCCTCCTGGCCAGTCCGATCACGTCCGATAACTTTGAATAGCCGTTTGCGTCCATGAAATTCGACATTTCGCCGCAGACCTTTGCGAACGCATCGGTGCCCCGGTAACGCACCCCCGAACCGATCTGGACCGCGGCCGCGCCTGCCATCATGTACTCGAGTGCGTCCTCGCCTGTGCTGATGCCCCCCACGCCGATGACCGGGATCTTGCACCGTCCGGCAATCTCAAACACCGCCCTGACGCCCACCGGCTTTATCGCGGGGCCGCTCAGCCCTCCGACCCTGTTCCTCAGCACCGGCTTCCCGACCTTCACCTCGATCTTCATGGCCCTGAGTGTGTTGACGGCCACTATCGCGTCGCACCCCGCATCTTCCGCCGCCATCGCTATCCCGGCTATGTCGGGCACCATCGGGCTAAGCTTGGCGAAGACAGGGATCTTTGCGGTCGATTTGACCGACCTCACGATGTCCGCGACCTTGTCCGGGTCCGATCCCACATCAAGTCCGAACCTATCGGCATGTGGGCAGCTCAGGTTCAGTTCCAGGGCATTCGCGCCCAGGCGTTCCATCTTTCCTGCCAGCAAGGCGAAGTTCTCCGCGGAATCCGCAAATATGCTTCCGACCACGGGCGCCCCTCCGCTGAGTGCAATCCTCATCTCATCGCCGAACTCCTCTATCCCCGGGTTCGGCAGGCCCATGGCGTTCAGAATCCCATTTTCAAGTTCCACGAGGCAGGGACTCCCGTGTCCCTCCCTGGGCCCGAGACCGATCGACTTGGTCACCACCGCGCCTGCACCGCCCTCCTTAATGATCCTGAGAAGCATTTCCCCGGTCTGGCCCAGTATCCCGGACGCCAGCATCGTCGGGTTTTCCATCTCCAGTCCCGCCACTCGGGTTCGCAGGTCCGCCATCACCCCTGGAGTAACGACGTTGTCTAATAAATTTTGCCATCCGAAACTATTTAACCCCGCCCTTCAATCCATCGCACGGAAGAACCATGTTAAGCCTGCTGACCGTGATCATCCTGGCGAGTTCTGTGATGGCACTCGGCCTTTTCATCTTCATGATGCGGTTCGC
>DAJR01000037.1 GCA_002496385.1 Methanomassiliicoccales archaeon UBA147
TCTGCAGGAACTTGAGGCTGAAAATATCATCAAGACGACAAAAGTTTTGAAGCCACAGGAGCTGCTGGACCACTGGTTCTCCATTACCCAGAGACCAAAGCATTACGATTTCTTTGTACAGTCACCCAAGGAGTTCCTGCAGGATATCAAGTTGGATTATGCTATCACAACCTACATGGCAGAAAACCTCCTCAACCACTACCTGTTCCCTTCGAGAACAGATATTTATGTCAAGGAGGAAGACCTGCATGAATGGCAGGTCAAGATAAGCCAGAATGGACTTGTGGGCAAGGGAAACCTGAGGCTGCTAATCTATGACGAGCACTGCATGTATGGAAAAAAGAAAATCAACGGACTTTGGGTGGCATCAGTCCCCCAGGTTCTCATAGACCTCAAGAGAGAGGGCGGCGTCTGCCTGGAAGCTTACGAGATGATGGTGAAGAAATATGTACGATGAAACCGAGATCGAGATTTCGAAAAAGTACCTCACCGAGGTCCTGGCAGCCATAGACGAGCCAATTGTCGTGCTCGGCGGTTGGGCAGTCAGGTTCCTGGTCAATGATAGATACCGAGAGAATACTGGAAGGGACTATCTCGGGTCGCGGGACATTGACCTGGGATTTCACATGGCCGCCAATCCGGAGAATTCGGCATTCGCCAAGACCCTTGAGAAGCTGGAAAAAGACCTGGGCTTCAGGCATGTGTCGTTCAGACTCTACAAGGAAATCCATTCCGAAACGGGCAGGGAGCTTGCACCGGAAGAGGCGAAGAAAATTCCTTCGCACCTAATCTTCCCGATGTACGTTGACCTAATAGTGGATACTATCACACCAGAGTTCAAGAAGCATTTCGGCTTCTTGCCGATTGACGAACCATTGATAGTTCCGATATTCACTGATAAAGGAAATCGCAGCACGCGGGAAGAGTTCGGAAAAACAATATGGCTCCCGACAGCCGAGTTGATGCTGGCCATGAAGATGAAATCGCATCCTACCAGGGACAAGGAGCACAAGCGGATCAAGGATGTTTGCGACATCACCGCTTTGCTGCTGTTCGGGACCTTGCCAGAGGAAAAGGGGTGGCTCACAAGGCATCTCACGCCAGCACAGCTCGATAAATTCAGAAAAGCCCTTACGCCTGAGGATATAGCAGAGGCGGCGAGAATCATTGGAATCGAGCAGGACGTCGTGAAAAACGCGTTCGCCAAGTACAAGTTGATGTAAATTCCGCATATCTTCACATGGGCGAAGTTACTTGGTGCTGAAGCGCGAGGTCGGTCGTGGTTACGCCATGACCGGCCGAGAGCATCCCCTCACCCCAACACCGGCATGCCCCATTCCCACTCACGCCATACACAGTCCCGGTGCGGCAAGTGCTTACGTAAAAAACGCAGCCGCAGACCAATTTTGATAGGGCTTCGGCGCGGTGAGTCACCTGAGCGGTGGCTCACATTAACCCAATAAAAAAGCGTTGAAACCGAAGCGAAATCGGGAAGGGATGACAGCGTCCTGAAGAACTAAGCTAGGCTAATCACAAAGAGGGCATGCACTAAAATTACCATAAAATCCGGTAGAAATTACAGGGGGAAAAAAAAGAAAAAAAGGACTCATCATCTCGTTTTCAATGCCAGTGTGGTTTTTAGGGGGTTTGAATTGGATTTTGGCCAGTCATCCATTTTTCGAATCCCTTCAGGCCCGATTCCCCTCCCCCAAAGCATCATCGTTCCCATCCGCAGGGGCCGGCGGGCGCGGAGCCCCCCGCTCCGTGCGGGCTCGACCACCGACCAAAGCAAAAATAAAAGAACAGGAAAGACCATGACGGACAGGAGGAATATCGGATGAAGTGCTTGTGCGGCAATATACTGAAATGGGTGGTCAAGGACAAATGGATATGCGATGTATGCAACAGGGAATACACCACCAAGGAGCTGGAGAACAAGGAAAAAAGCGTTAAAGATGAAGCATAGGGGCCATTGAAATTCTTATCCCCCCAGGCCCGGTTCGGTGTGACATCACATCGGCCGCAGCGTTCCGGCGAAGACCTGCCAGGCCAGCGCTGATTTCGCGACAAGGCTGAGCAAGATATACATCCTTTCACCGTGCAGGTAATCCTTCCACTTGCCCACTTTCTTGTATTGCAGGAACATGTTGAGGGCGAATATATTGAAGGTAATGGCGATGGATATGAATATCCAGTACACGAATGCCGGCGGATTCGCCCTGAGCAGGTAGATGGCGATGACGGCCCACGGGATTGCGCCAGCAAAGCATCCGAAGATGAAATCGACCCATTCGGTCCTCTTCTTTCCCTGGTTGTGCCTCTCCATTGTGTAGCCGAAGAATATCATTATCGCGTTGAGGGAGAAGACCATGACTAGGCTGCCAATGTCATAAATGCCGACCAGCATCGCAATCACGACAATCATTACCGACGCGCTCAACGAATATTCGGCCCACCTGTACGGGTTCATGCCTTTTTTCAGGTTTTTCGTGTATTTATCATATAACGCAGTCGAGATCAGGAAATGCGCGCCTGCGGACATGAACAGGAACAGCGCGACCAATGGCCCGATTCTCAGATTGAAGAGTGTCTCCGAAACATGGCGGAAGCTCTGAGTGGCAGTGTCATACGTAAGGTACAGCCTGGTCACCGGCAGCGTGAACGAATTGCTCAAAAGGAGCAGCGCAATCCCCTGTATGAGGTGGATGGCCCCCATTGCGAGGTTCAGGTTTCTGAGTTTCTTGAATACCGGGCTCTCATCGGACATGGGCAAAGGTATTTGATTGCGATATAAATAAAATGGGGCTGATAAGTCAGGTGGTCCCTCGATTGAAGAGTCCGCCAGAAAAGAGCCAACCCCCCGGAGCCGCATCTTTTCAGATATTCCTCCTCCCCCTCGCGCTCCTGACCAGCTCCATGACATCTGCTGGCAGGTGCCCGTCCTGCCATTCCCTCTCCGCCTCAACATTGCCCCCGTGAGCCTTCACCGCTTTCAGCGCATACCATGCAGCCCCGAGCGAATGGTCTGCCATGTGCGCGGTGGCGACAGCCTGCCCGATGGATCTGGAGACAGCGACTGCAACGGAATCTTCCGATTCACGTGCAGCGGCATGTGCCTCAAGCGAGGCCTTCATCGCCGCGCCTGTCGGAACTTCCCCTTCAGCCCATTTCCTGGCCACAGCCAGTGCGTGTTTAAGGCGTCCGTCCAGTTCTCTGGGGTAAAGCGGTAAAATATGTTCCGCACAGGCAATCGCCCATTCCATCAATCGGGAATGCAGCTCCTTCTTCAGCGGCCCGCCCCTGTGCTCCGCGACAAAGCGTAAGTCACGCATGGTTGGTGAGGATGGCCATCCCGGCATAAAATGATATTGGGCGCAATCCTTTTTGACCTCGAGTACCATGTCCCCCCGGTATTGCCATGACGAAAAAACCGCATCAGTGGGTCAATGAATTCCAAGGCGCGATAACGGTCTGCGACAGGGACGGAACCATCCTTGAGATGAACGACAAAGCCGCCAAGACATTCGAAAGGTACGGCGGCGCCGACCTCATCGGAAAAAGTCTCATGGACTGCCACCCGCCCGCGGCACAGGAGAAGATCCGGGAATTGTTGGCCTCGGGCAAGACCAATGTATACACCATCGAGAAGAACGGGGTCAAGAAACTGATCTACCAGGCGCCGTGGTGCATCGGGGGCAAGCACATGGGCCTAGTCGAACTCTCGCTCGAGATTCCCGAAGAAATGCCCCATTTCAAGCGTGACTAGGAGAATTGGAGCAACGCTTATTATCCGTCTCCCGCATGGGGAACAGCATGGACCCGATCAGGATTTACATCGTCGGCACTGCCGGCTCTGGCAAAAGCACATTGACACAGGCGTTCAAGCTGTGGATGGACCAGCAGGGCTACAATGCCATCACGGTGAACCTGGACCCCGGTGTGGAAGAGCTCGGGTACACGCCTGACGTGGACATCAGGGACTGGGTTTCTGTCCCGCAGGTGATGGCGGAAAAGGGCCTGGGCCCGAACGGCGCCCAGATAGCCTGCGCTGACATGGCGGCACTCCGGTTCCCTGAAATCTCCAACGTGATAGAGGGGTTCAGATCCGATTACGTGCTCATTGACACGCCGGGCCAGATAGAGCTTTTCGCCTTCAGGGAAGCCAGCGCGGTCTTCCTGAACGCTTTCTCCTCGGACGATAACGTCATCGTTTTCGTGCTGGACCCGACAGTGGCCAAGACGCCGGCCGGGCTTGTCTCGCTGCTGATGCTTTCCTCTTCGATCCAGTTCAGGTTCGACACGCCCATGGAGCTGGTGCTGGGAAAGTGCGACCTGCTCGAACCGGAGGAGGCCGAGCGCATACTCGAGCATTGCGGCAACACGGACAGCCTGCTCTTCGCCCTGGGCGACAACATGAACATGAGGTCTGTCGCGGCGATAGAGTTCCTGAGGGCCATGGACTCGCTGGGCGTCAGGATGGTGCCCAAGCCGGTTTCGAGTCTCGAGATGACAGGCCTCGAGGAAATATACCGCTCGGTCCAGCTCATTACCAGGGGCGGCGACGATCTGTCTTCGGATTGACGATTTTCGATTTGGTGACAAGTTATAAGTTAAAATCTAAAATCTAAAATCGAAGATCTAAAATATCAAACGGGGGCAAATTTTAAAGCATCATGCCACATCACTTGCAGAGCTGATACCATGGCCAAGACAATCAAGGCCCCGCGCGGGACAAAGCTGACTTGCAAGAACTGGAGAACTGAAGCCATCTACCGCATGCTGCACAACAACCTGGAGAATGCCGAGAGGCCGGACGACCTGATAGTCTACGGGGGCACCGGGAAAGCGGCCAGGAACTGGGAATGCTTCGACGCCATCAAGCGCAGCCTGAAGAACCTCGAGGAAGACGAGACATTGCTCATCCAGTCAGGGAAGCCGGTGGGCATTTTCAGGACTTTCGAGAATTCGCCGAGGGTCTTGATATGCAACTCCAACCTTGTTGGAAACTGGTCCAACTGGGAGCATTTCAATTCACTTGAAGCGAAGGGACTGATGATGTACGGCCAGATGACTGCGGGCTCCTGGTGCTACATCGGCACACAGGGCATCATCCAGGGAACCTACGAGACCTTCGCCGCCCTGGCGACAAGGCATTTCAAGGGCAGCCTGAAAGGAAAGTTCTGCCTGAGCGGCGGGATGGGCGGGATGAGCGGCGCCCAGCCCCTCTCGATCAAGATGGCGGGGGGCGTCGCCCTCATCGTCGAGGTCGACCCGAAACGCATCCGGCGCCGGCTGGATGCGGGTTTCTGCGATTACATGACCCACGATTACAAAGAAGCGCTCGACATGGCCAGGGAATCCGCCAAAGAAAAAAAGGCTGTATCCATCGGGCTGGTGGGCAACTGCGCCGACATCCTGCCAGACATGCTGAGGAAGGGCATAATCCCTGACGTGGTCACGGACCAGACATCGGCCCATGACGAGTTGAACGGCTATGTTCCCGCAGGATACTGGGGCTCAGCGCTGAAGGATTGCGACAGCCTGAGGGAATCAGACCCGAAGGGCTACAAAAAGAGATCGGCGGAATCGATGAAGGCGCACTGCAAGGCCATAGTGGGAATGCAGAAGAAAGGTGCGATAGCATTCGATTACGGCAACAACCTGAGGGGCCAGGCGCAGAAAGCGGGTCTTGCTGATGCGTTCGCTTACCCCGGTTTCGTCCTTGCATACGTGCGGCCATTGTTCTGCGAAGGCAGGGGGCCGTTCCGCTGGATAGCCCAGACAGGCGACCCGGAGGACATACTTGCCACGGACAAAGCAATCCTTAAAATGTTCCCGAAGAACAAGTTGCTCATGAACTGGATAGAGCTCGCAGAGGAATACCTTCCCTGGGAAGGTTTGCCCGCGAGGGTGTGCTGGCTCGGGTACGGGGAGAGAGACAGATTCGCCAAGCACATGAACTCGATGGTCAGGAAAGGGGACATAGGCCCGATATCCATAACCAGGGACCACCTGGACTCAGGTTCGGTAGCCAGCCCGTACAGGGAGACGGAGGGCATGATGGACGGCACGGACGCGGTCGCGGACTGGCCCATGCTCAACGCCCTGCTGAACTGCGCCTCGGGGGCAGACATGGTCGCGATGCACAACGGCGGCGGCGTGGGAATCGGTCTGAGCCAGCATTCAGGCATGATAGTGGTCTGCGACGGGACCAAGGACACCGACCGACGCATAGAGCGCGTGTTCAGATCAGACCCCGGGACAGGCGTCATGAGGCACGCGGATGCGGGGTATCCCCTTGCCAAAAAGACAGCCCGGGAGAAAGGCGTCAAGATACCTATGATGAAATAGTGCCGCGACACCAGACATCTCCGATACCCAGCACGTCCAAATGTCCCGCAGGACTTTGGATACCGATTTCCTCATAAAAACCTTATTATATATGATGCAGCTACTAAGCGTCCCACTGCCAGAGCAGATGAAAATCAAGGTAGGATAGATATGAAACTTCCGAGAAAAGTGAGCATGTACTGCCCCAAATGCAAGAAACACACCGCCCATGACGTCGAGAGAGTCAAGAAGAAAAAGGCGAGCGAGCTGAAATGGGGTCAGAGGCGGTTCAGGGAAGTCACGTCCGGTTACGGCGGTTTCCCGAGGCCCAAGCCCGAAGGGAGGGAGAAGCCCACCAGGCGCGTTTGGCTGAGATACAAGTGCCCCACTTGCAAGAAATACGTCCAGCCCGATGCCATAAGGGCAAAGAAATTCGAGCTCACGGAGGAGTGAACATGGTCAAACCGAACGAGACCAAGGACGCGAAATTCGTCAATGTGAAATGCCCGGACTGCAACAATGTCCAGATACTTTTCGTCAAGTGCGCCACAAGGGTTCAATGCCAGGCATGCGGCTCGACGCTGGCCACACCGACAGGCGGCAAATGCGCGATAAAGGGCGAGATAGTCGAGGTAATCGAGTAATGGAATCCCAGGATGTTTTTCCGGAAGAGGGGGACCTGGTCGTTTGCACCGTGAAGAGCGTCAAGAGCTTCGGCGCCTTCGTGGAACTTGAGGAATACCCCGGCAAGGAGGGTTTCATCCATGTCGCGGAGATAGCCACGGGCTGGGTGAAGCGCATGAGCGATTACGTGCGCGACGGCCAGAGGGTCGTCTGCAAGGTCCAGGCCGTGGATTCCGCGAAGGGCCACATCGACCTGTCTCTCAAGAAGGTCAACGCCCACCAGAAGCGCGAGAAGATTCAGGAATGGAAGAACGAGCAGAAGGCCACCAAGCTCATTGAGATAGTGGCCGAGCGGCTGGGCACGACTGTCGAGGATTTCAGGAATAAATACAGCCCGAAGCTCATCGAAGAGTTCGGCGGCCATTACGCCGCATTCGAGGCCGCAGCCGAGGAAGGCGGCTTCCCCAAATCCTTCAAGGGCGAATGGGTCGACAATTTCATCGCCGTCGCAAAGGAGAATGTCACGATTTCCACTGCCAAGGTCGACGGCATAATCGAGATAACCTGCCCGGGCGGGAACGGCATCGAGAACATCAAAAAAGCGCTGATGATGGCCGAGGAGATGGGCGGCGAGGAAGGAAAAGTCAAGGTCCAGTACATGGGAGCACCCAAGTACCGCATAGTCGCGACAGGCCCCGAGTTCAAGGCCGCAGAGGACCTGCTCAGAACAGCAGCCGAGAAAGCCGTCAAGGAGATCCAGAAGCACGGCGGGACAGGCCGTTTCGAGAGGTCTTGAGATGGACAACAACATGGCCAAATGCATGGAATGCGGCGCATACGCCCTACGTGAAGTGTGCCCCAAATGCGGGGGCCGCGCAACGACCCCTCACCCACCCAGATTCTCACCGGAAGACAGGTACGGCCACTACCGGAGGCGGCTGCACAAGCTCGCCGCCGAGGAGGCCGTGCAATGAAAGACATCATCGTCGTCTATCACGAGCAGCCCAAGCTGAAGTCCCCGATTATGGTTGAAGGTCTTCCCGGCGTCGGCAATGTGGGTAAGCTTGCCGCCGAACACCTGATTTCCCAGCTCAAGGCCAAGAAATTCGCCACTGTCTATTCCAAGCATTTCCCACCTCAGGTGCTCATCGGCGACGACGGCGTGATCAGGCTGGTATCCAACGACCTATACTACCATAAGACGGGCTCGGGGCATGACATTGTGATTCTCTCCGGCGACTACCAGGGCATATCCCAGGAAGGCCAATATGAGATTTCTTACGAGGTTCTGGACATGTTCGAGAAGCTCGGCGGGAGCAGGGTATATACGCTGGGCGGCTGGAGCGTCGGCAAGCTCATCGCGGAACCGAGGGTGCTCGGCGCCACGACCTCCGCCGAACTGGTGAAAGAGTTGAAAACGGTTGGCGTGGAATTCTCCAAGGACGAGCCTGCCGGCGGCATAGTCGGCGCGGCCGGTCTGCTTCTGGGCCTCGGCAAGCTCAGGGACCTGGATGCCGCGTGCCTCATGGGGGAGACCTCGGGCTATTTCTCGGACCCGAAGAGCGCCCAGAGCGTGCTGGAGATACTTGAAAAGCTGCTCGGGATAAAGATAGATTTCACCGAGCTGGAGCAGCACGCCAAGGAGATTGACGAGCTCACTGCCAGCCTCAACGACCTCAAGCCCGCGGTAAGCAAGACCGACGAGCTGAAGTACATTGGCTGATCATTTTTTGTAGCGCTTCCCGAGGTCTTCCTCGACCGTGTCGAAGAATTCAGACACGTCCACGCCGAGGCTTCTGGCGACAATCAGCGCCGCCACCTCGGTGTCCACCGACATCCTGTCCTGTGTCTGGTTGGCCTGGGAGATCAGGTCCTGGACCGGCATGCCGGTCTTGAGCGCTGTCGCGTCGATGATCTTCATGAACATCCCTTTTGGCTGCACCGCGCCTTGGAAGATTTCTGGGCTCGGTGTGTATCCCTTCGGAACCGCGGTGCTCTTGTGGTCGAACGAGGGCTTCACCATCCCGTCCTCCATGACCAGGAGACCGCTTCCCATTCCCGCGTCCAGCAGTTTCTGGGCGTCCTTGGGCGTGAACCATCTGAAATCCAGCGAGACAGCGAAAACGAAATCCTTCTCGCTCATGGACATCTTGCCCTTCTTTCTGAATATCTGCGCAATCGCAGCCTCAAGTTCGGACATCTCTCGGTTCCCCCAGTTCCCTGTAATCCACAATGAGGCCTCCCACGCCGGCCGCTTCATACTTTTCCATGTCATCGCCTGCAACGCGGCCGCAGATATAAACCTCATCGAAGCGGGATGCCAGCTTCATGACCGTGTCCAGGTCCGGGGGCGTCCTGTCCCTGAGCCCGCCCAGGTCGAAGAACACGGCCTGCCCCGGCAAAGCCTTCCCACCAAGCTCGGCGACCAGCGCCTCCATGCCCATCCCGGATATGCGGGGGTCCCGGCTCACAATGCCGCGGTCCCATGCCGCGGAGAACAGGATATCCTCGGATATCTCGCAGGCAGCGAATAACTCGTCCAGGGAAGTCAGGGACAGCGTGCCGAGAACCACTTTCGACACATCCGAGACGAACAGGTCCATCATGCTGCCGGAATCCCGGGTGCCCGCATCCAGCCAGATATCTCTCAGGCTTGACATGCGCTTGACCGTCGCGAGGTTGGGGGAATTCCTCTCCAGGCCGTCGATGTCCAGGATGAACATCTCCTCGCCGGGGAGGTTGAGATCCTTCAGGACATTTGCGGGGGTCCGGAACTGGCCGTCATCATTCCTGAGATAGGAGTACCTCCCGGCTTCGGCCACGGCCACATGCCCCCCCCTGATGGACATGGCAGGTATCAGTTTCATGCGCAATCCTAAATCAACGGTCGATATAAAATCTACCGCTCCGCCTATTCAATGTGCTGGATCTCGCCGCAGTGCGGGCACATCACCTCGATCGGCCGCCTTGTGGTGGTGATCTCGATGGGGCTTCCGCATTCGATGCACTCGACCATCCGGCCGGATGCATCCTGTGTGCGCTTGGGCAACATCGGCTCGGCAGGCCCGGATTTGATGAGCCCGTCCTTCTCCATGTTCTTGACCCTCTTCCTTGTCCTGTAAGAGACGAAGAGCGCCAGCAGCGTGAGCAGGAACAGGCCGACGCTGAAAATCGGAATGTCGCTGATCCTGAGATACCAGAGCGGGTTGGCCCCGGATCTGACGAGCAATATCTCCGTGGCAGAGGCCTGGGTGGTGCCGAAATCGCATGTGGCCATGAATGCCTGGTCTCCCTGGTCCACATTGTCCGGAATGGTGTATATCAGGGTGCCGCTGGTCTCGGTTGTCTGCAGGTTCGATATCGGGCCGTTCACAAGGCCGTAGGATATGTAGAAGCTCGACGGCGTGTTGGCATTGCCCATCACGATTATGGTGTACTCCACGGCGATTATGTCCCCCGGCGAGTAATAATTCCTGTTGAAGTCAAGGTTCAGGAGGTAACCCGAGAACAGGAAGGCGCTGTCATTTCCCTGGACGACCCTGCCGCCGGCAGAGCCGAAGACAGTGAACACATAGAGGTTGGAAGGCGCGGCCGGAACGATGAAAACGAAATTGGGTTGCGATATGGCGCCCTCATCGACAACGTTCCTGTCGCTGTCATACACGACATAGAATGTGTTAGGCTCGGTGTCCATGCTCCCGATTATGGAATAGGAGACTGTGAGCCTGTCGCCCGGATTGTAATACTCCTTGTCCGCATTCACCAGGACAATGGCATAGGCGACCCTCACCTGCTGGACCACCGATGCGCTGTTTCCCGCCCCGTCGTCGGCCGTCACCCTTATCCAGAGCCAGCCTTCGAAGTTCTTCGGAATGGTGAAGGAGAAATTGCCGTTGACCTGGGTGTCCCTTGCGAAGAGCGAGCCCGTGGAAGAGGTGGCGCGTATCTCGAGTATGTATGTGAAACCTGCACTGGCAGTACCGCCGATGGCGGAAGCGGTCGCGAACACGTAAAGGGTCTCGCCGGAGGCATACTGCGCACGGTTGAAGTCCAGCACGATGCTGATGGACGAGGAGGAAACTATCTCGAATGACTGGCTGTCGGAGATTGAGTTCGTGCCCTTGTAGCCGTATATCTCCAGCTCGAAAAACGAATTATCGACATATGCCGGGTTGGTGAGCGCGACGATGTGCTTCAGCACTCCCTGGGAGTCTGTCCTCAGGGTAATTGGCCCGTACACCGGGTTGATGTCCCCCACCTTCTTGATGGAGATGCTCACATTGCACTCCGGCTCGGCGCCGTCGGACAGGGACGGGTTTGCCGGGCTGTCTGTCGCCAGTGTCATCACAGTCAGGCTGAGCAGAGAACTTGGCGTGTACTGGTCCTTGTCCATGTTGATGATCACCCCGAGCCTCTTGATGCTGAACTCCGCCTTTGAGTATTGGCTCCTCAGCGGCGCTGTGGAACTGCTGTTGAACCAGCCATCGACGAAGTAATCCATGCTGTAATTGACAATCGGGGGGATCTTGAACGATACGCTTCCAGCCGAGCTGGTGAACAGGTGTGCCTCCAGTAACCGAGACACCCGGGACGGATTGGCCGGGTTCTGCATCCACACATCTATCCTCCCGACCCCGGACGCGGGCAGGGTCTGGTCCTTGAGATTGTTCGCGGTCCAGAACACACGGAGTTCGTCGCTGCTCAGGTAACTGCTCCTGTCTGTTTCTATCGTGAACACATATCCCTGTACGGAATACTCCTCCTCGATCTCGACCGCACCGTTCGGCCGCTTCACGCGGATGAGGTATTCCCCGTCGGGCACATTTGGAACTTCATATGAAACTTTCACCGAACCGCTGGCTGGCATGATTATATTGCCTCCGGGTATCAGCACCTCCGCCCCGAGGACGCTGTAAACCTCGAACCTCTCGTTCTCGGTGTCGCCTTTTATTATGATGCTCATCACCTCTCCCGGGACATAGGTTGTCGTGCCGGTGTATTTGCCGGGAACCAACTCCAGGTCTGTGACCGCGGCCTTGGAAGGCGCGGGCACGGCGATGATGACGCAGGCGAGCGCGAAGGTCAGAATCAGTGCCAATATCATGCGGGGCATGGGAATCTCCGAATGCCAGCGAACAAGCGGGTTCTCCCTTCATCCCTGTTAAGCTGGCAGATGTAGTAATATAAGCTTGTATATATATAATTTATGTAGGCAAGTAAGAGTTCACTGGAATGGTGTCTAAATAACGATTTTATGTGTATGGGTCTGGGAATTAGGGTCTAGGGACTAGGGTCTAGGGTTGCCAACATATGTTTTGTGCTGGCTGTTCAAGTCAGCCAGCAATTCCTAGCCCCTTTATCCCATTTTGCAAACAAAGCCCCTAGCCCCTTTATCCCATTTTGCATGCAAAGCCCCTAGCCCCTAGACCCCGTTACCCAAAAATAAATGAAAAACCGCTCATGCCAAATCCTTCTTCGGTTTCTGCCTCTTCTTTCCCTTCTTGCTGCCGGAGTGCTTCTGCCTCTTCTTCCTGGCGAGCGCACCATAGTCTAAGTCAGCCTCCCCGTGCACCGGGCAGGGCTTTCCGAGGCGGCAGACCCGGCACTTCTCCTTGGGCGTGGGCGGGCAGGCGCCGACCATGTGGCCGTACTTTCTGCGCGGCATCAGGGCTCACCCTTGCGAGGGGCGAAATGCTTCATGGCCACCTTCTCCAGCTCCACCATCGCGAACAATGCCAGGCTTGTGAAGATGACAGGCAGCCAGGCAAGCGGCGCGATCGGTACGGTGTTGAACAGCGTGTTCATCAGGGGGAGATATATCACGCAGAGCTGCATCAGCAGGGTGATGCAGATGCCGACGATGATCCATTTGTTGTCGAAGATGTTCCTTGACAGCGCGGGTGCGGTGAACGACCTGCTGGAGAATATGCATATCAGTTCCATCATGACTATCGTGGTCATGACTATTGTCCTTGCAGCCTCTATGCTGTAACCCAGTTCCAGCGCGTAGTAGAACGCGATGAAGGAGCCAACCGTCATCGTTGATGCGACCAGCACCAGCCTCACGAGTATCCTCTTTCCGAGAAGGGGCGATTTCGGGTTTCTCGGCGGTTTGCGCAGGATGCCGGGCTCCGCTTTCTCCATGGCCAGCGGGATGGTGCAGGTCACAGATGTTATGAGATTGAGGTAAAGGATATGTGCGGGCATCAGCGGGATGGTGAGGCCGGCGAGTATGGCAATCGTGACGGCCAGGGCCTCGCCGATGTTCGTGGGGATTATGTAAGCCAGCATCTTCTGAAGGTTGGCATAGGTGACCCGCCCCTCCTCTACCGCATTGACGATAGTGGCGAAATTGTCGTCTGCAAGTATCATGTCTGCCGCCTCCTTGGTCACGTCGGTTCCGGTCTTTCCCATAGCCACGCCTATGTCCGCGGCCTTCAGGGCAGGCGCGTCGTTCACCCCGTCTCCCGTAACGGCGACCACCTCGCCGTGCTTGCGCAGCTGCTGGACGATGCGGTACTTGTGGATGGGCGTAGCCCTGGCATAGACCGAACATCTTTCCACCGTGCCGAAGAGCTCATCGTCGTTCATCTTCTCAAGCTGGCTGCCCGTGATAATCTCTGCGCCGGCCTTGTCTATGCCGAGCTTTGCCGCGATCGCGCCGGCCGTCGTCCGGTGGTCCCCGGTTATCATCACTATGCGAATCCTGGCATCCTGGCAGCGTCTCACGGCCTCTATCGCCTCGGGCCTGGGCGGGTCTATCATGCCCTGGAGACCGAGGAAGACGAACCCCTCCATATTCATGTCCTTCAAGGTCCGAACGTCCGCAGGCATCTGCTTCTCGGCGATGGCGATGACCCTCAGGGATTCGGATGCCATGGCCTCCGCCCTTGCGAATATGGCTTCTTGATCGATTGCGGAGCGGGTGCTGTCCCCGGCCATTGCCGAGCCGCACATCGATACCACCTTTTCGGGCACGCCCTTCAGGAAAACGGTCCTCCTCCCGGACTCGATGTTGAGCGTGGCCATGTACTGGATATCCGATTCGAACGGGACCTCGTCCAACCTCTCAAGGTGGGTTTCCAGACCGGCCTTCGCAGCCGAGACCAGCAGGGCGACCTCGGTCGGGTCCCCGACATTGCTGCCGTCATGTTTCAATGAAGCGTCATTGCAGACCGCGCCGGCCACCAGCGCCCTGGAGAGTGCCGGGCTGTACTGCGGCGAGATCTGCTGTCCGGCCTGTATGAACTCCCCCTCCACCGAATATCCGCTGCCCGTCACCTCGAAGTCTGCGCCGCCCGCATAGACATGCGAGACTGTCATCTGGTTCATTGTCAGCGTCCCGGTCTTGTCCGAGCATATCACAGTGGTGCTGCCCAGTGTCTCGACCGACGGCAGGTTCCGGATGATGGCCTTCTTGGCAGCCATCGCCCTGACCCCTATCGCCAGCGCAATGGTGACCAGGGCAGGCAACCCCTCGGGAATCACGGCGACCGCGATGGACACCGAGGCCATGAACATGAATCCGACCTCCTGCCCGGCGAGCAGCCCGCCCAGGAAGGTGATGATTGCCAGGATGGCGACCGCGCCGGAGAGATAGACGGAAAACGCAGACAGCCTTTTCTGCAGGGGCGTAGCGATCTCCTCCGCCTCCCTCATGCAGGCCGAGATCTTGCTGACCTCGGTGCCGTTCCCGATGGAGACCACGACCCCCTGGCCGCGCCCGCAGGACACGATGGTGCCGGCGAAGGCCATGTTGGTCTTCTCCCCGAGAGACGCGTCCTCCAGGTCGAGCGGCTCCACCATCTTGTCCACCGGGACGGATTCCCCCGTCAGCAGGGCCTCGTCGATCTTCAGCCCCTTCACGTACACGAGCCTTACGTCAGCCGGAACCTTGTTTCCTGACTCGAACAGGACTATATCGCCCCTGACCAGTTGCCTTGACGGGATGGTGCGCCTCGCCCCGTCCCTCACCACGGTGCACTCGGACACGACCATCTTGTCAAGCGCCTCGATGGCTTTGTCGGCCTTCAGTTCCTGGATGAACCCTATCACCACGTTCGCAAATACCACCGCGAGGATGACAGCCGTGTCCACCATGTGCCCCAGGATTGCCGTGACGACGGCCGCCAGCAGGAGAATGTAAATGAGAAGCTGGTTGATCTGCTTGAATATCGCCTTGTAGATGCTGGTGCCTTTTCCCGCAGTGAGCTCGTTTAACCCGTCGGCCCTCTGCCTGGCCTCAACCTCTTCGGCGGACAAACCGGTCGGCCCCGTGCCCAGGCATTGCATTGCCCGGTCAGCCGCGACCCTGTGCCACACCGGCGCTTCTGATGCATCCCGTTCCATCTGACATCGCCTGGTAATAGGCGCGAGCGATAAAAGTGTTTCGCCTGGCAGCATAAAATTTTTCCATAATCTTGGGAGAATCGGCCACCCAGCTAAAAGAAAACAGAAAAATAAATGTTCAGAAAGAGATAAATATCAGTAATATACATCCGCGGGGGACAATATGTGGGATTACCTCAAGTTCTTCATAGTCACGGCATTCCTCGCAGTGTTCATGCTGGGGATTGCCCAATCGTGGATCCGCCGGTTCTTCACCTGGCTCAAGATGCGGGAGGACAACTACCTCTCCCATGAATCGGTCGACTCGGCCCATGCCTACCTCAGGCTCATCCTGATCGGTCTGTTCATTGTATGTACTATTGTTACAGGGAGGCTCTTCCTCACAGACCTGGCCGATACATTCGTCAACCTTACAAACTACATATTCCTCTTCAACGCCTTCCTGACCTTCTCGGTCTTTGCCATACTGGCCATCCTGAGCTCCAGCGCGATTGCCAATCACAGGAGGATGGAGGCCGAGGACAAGAACGCGGTCATCAAGCCCGGCATGATGGAATTCTACGAACTTTTCCTGAAATACGGCATGCTCATCATAGGGCTGATAATCGCGATTCTGGTGGGACTCATCACAATTCCCGACGAGAGCATCAGGCAGGAGGTATATGTCACCCTCAACCTCGAATCCCTGCAGTCCGCCAACGTTGGTTCGGAGATGCTGTTCCTCATTATAGTCCTCCTGGGCCTCTTCGTCATCAGCAAATTCCTGGAGATAATACTGAACGATTTCAAAGGCCGGTCCAAGAAATTCCAGCCCGGCATCGTCGACCTGATAAAGACAACCGTGAAATACGGAATATACTGGCTGGCCTTCATATTGACGGTTAGCGTCGTTCTCGAGATAATCGACCACACCATCGCGATCTATGTCATCGGTTTCATAATGGCACTGACGATTACCGTCATAATCATATTCGGCGTGTCCCCGGCGTTCAAGAACGCCATGGCGGGGATAGTCCTGCTCGTGACGGACAGCATCAACAAAGGCGACTGGGTGCGCATCGGGAATGACAATGTCGGCGAAGTGTTCCTGCAGGGCCTTGTCATCACGAGCCTGAGGACGAACACGGGTGACATAGTCGATCTGCCGAACGAGACCGTCCTCAGGACATCCATTCACAACTACACCAAGCTGGGCGGCACCCTGGTGCGCATAAACATGGACCTGAAATCAACCCTCCCGCTCGAAAAGGTGGAGGAACTGATGCTTGAAGCCGCGAAGGGCCTTGACGAATCCGAGAAAATAGGCTCCGAACAATCCGTCCTGGGCGTCACGGTTGCCGGCCTGAAAGGCGATTCCATCATGTATTCGATAGGCATATGGCGGACAGACCCGGCCACCATGGGGGCGACGGCCTCCTCGTATCTAAAAAAGTTCCATGATGTGGCAGCGAAGAACAGCATTGCAATCATCTCGACTGAAGTGAAGATTTAATTTTGTTTCTCTTTCACTTTCTTCACCATCAGCAACGGTTTGTCGAGGTTCTTGGCGAGATGGTCCTGCACCCTGCCGAAGTCGAATTTCTTCCTGTCCGCCTCCTGGCTCGCCCCCATCACAACCAGGTCGTAATCCTTTGCCTTGGCTATGATGGCCCGCTCTATCGAATCCGCCTTCACCACACTGACATCGTGCGCGATGCCGTGCGTTTTGCAGATGTCTGAGAGCCTCTTGGCGTAATTTTCCTGGGCGGCCATGTGTTGGTCGGTCGTGCTGGCGCTGAATATGGAAATCTCAGAATCGTCCCGCTTGGCCAGCAGGATGGCATATCCGATCGCATGCGTGGCATGCCACTCCGGCGATGAAATCACAAGTATGTTCTTCAGTTCCTTCTTGAGGCCGGCCGTCCTCATCACCACCACGTCGCAATTGGCCATATGCACGAGCCTGTCGATGGTGGAACCCAGTATCCAGTTCTCCCTCACGGTGCCTCTCCAGCCCAGCACCAGGAGGTTGACCTTTTCCTCGTCAATGGTGTCCCCGATAGCCTCGGACGCCCGGTGGGAGATCAGGACCGTCCCTCTCGATTTGACAAGCTCTGTGCCGCTGGCCTTCTTCATTTTCTCGACCAGCTTGATGTAAGGTGCAGTATCCTTGTACCGCAGCGAGCCGAGCGGCGTCCCGGAAGGAAGCTCGATCACCGTCGTGACATTCAGGTCCGCATCCTCTATGCGAGCCACGAGCGCCGCGAATTCCACCAGGGCTCTCTGCTCGTCGTCGATGACGGATACCAGCACACGGTACCTCTTGTCCTCCGGTTTCTCTGCCAGGGTGTCGATGATGCCCTTGCGCGATACCTCCTCGGGCTCCACGGTCTCGATGGCCCTCTTGCCGCCGTAGAAATAATACAGGCCCAGGCCGACCGTTATCCATGCGATTGCCAGGAACCAGGCGTTCTGGAAATGCCACCACAGGCCGACGGCCAGGACGAACTTGGTCACGATGCCTATCATGGGTACCCAGGGGAAGAAAGGCATCAGATAGTGGCGCTTCATGTCCGGCCTCTTGTACCTCAGGGTGATGGCGGTCATGTTCACGAAGAAGAACAGGAGAAGGAACATGATGTCCGCGACCGCGGCAATGTCCTTGATGGGCAGCGCAATGGTCATGATGATGATGATGGTGCCGCTGGCCATTATCGCAATGTGCGGCGTGTTCTTCTTGGCGTGCAATGCCCCGAAAACATGTGGCAGGGCTCCGTCCCTCCCCATCGCAAAAGAGACCCTGGATGACGAGAAGAGCGTCGAATTGATGGCTGCAAGTGTCCCTATAATGATGCCGATGCCGATGAGGATTACGCCATAACCCGGAAGTGCCAGGCTGGCGATCTTCGTGATGGCGTCCTCGGAATTTTCCAGGGGGATGTCGTCGATGGTGACCTCGTAAAGCCCTGTTGCCGAGTTATAGGCAATGTCCGATGCGCCGATTGCCACGACTGCCACCAGGATGAAAATGATGGTCGAAATTATTATGCACAGGATGCTGGCCCTGGGAACCGCCTTCAGCGGGTCCTTGCATTCCTCCCCGCACTGGGAGATAATCTCATAGCCTTCAAAAACAATGAAAGTGAAACCCATCGCGACCAAAATCGCTGTCCAGCCATGCGTCGTGGGGTCGTCAAATATCGTTCCGAGGTTGTTGTCCGGCGTCCTGAACAGGTACATGAAACCGATTATGATGAACATGGTGATGATCACAAGCAGGAGCCCTGCCACGATGATGCTGGATTTCCCGGTTTCCTTGGTTCCCCTGTAATTTATCACCAGGAAGACCACGCAAACCCCTACCGATAGCGCCTTCACCAGCAGGTCGGAATTTTCAACTATGATGCCCTGGGATTCGAGAATCCAGAATATGCCCAGGCCGAAACCCAAGACATAGAAGCTTGTGACGATGCAGTGGCCGAACCACGACATCCAGCCGGAAAGAAACCCGAACGGCTGAGGCATCCCCTCCTTGACCCAGAGATAACCCCCGCCGGTGTCCGCGAAAGTACTGGTGAGTTCCATATATGCCATGGCCGTGAAAAGTGTCACTATGAAATTCAGCACGAATACCAGGACCAGCCCGGGGCCGGCAATCTCCATGCCGGGGCCAACCAGAAGGAAGATGGTCGAGCCGAGTGTGGGGCCGAGGCCGATCATGAGGACCTGCCACATGCTGAGGTCGCGCTTCAGCTTGACCTCCACGTCGGAGGATTTGCCTGCGGCATGGGCGGCTTCGTGCTCGTTTTTCATTGATTGCCTATAATTGAATCAGTATAAAGGTTTTATTCGGAGTACTTTTCTTTTGACCTTGCTGCGCTGGTTCGGGCTCCAAAAGAAAAATATTCAGTAAAATAGAAAAATCGCCCTCACATGCTCGTTCGGTACAATGCTGGTGCGTGGGCGCACCAGGCTAACGCCGTCCCTGCCTGGGAAGGGGCGCGTGACCAATATCGCATGACCCCAACCTTCACCGCAACACCCATATTGCCGAAGACTGCAAACCGGCATCTGTTAACCCTCCCTGTGAACAGCTCCAGCCTTAGCCATCATGCCTCGGCTGATTGCATACATTCTGAATTTCGAGGCCGGGGTTGTGACCCGGTTGGGCGAACCGGGTTGGTGACGATTAAGCTCAACCCTAGGAAGCCTCGCCCGTGAGGGCGGGGTAAGCATCGATACTTCGATGCGGCACAACCTAGGCTTGGCCTAGGTAGGGAGGTATCTAAATCGGCACTCATCCCGGCTCCGGGGCTATGGCACCCCGCCTACTGCCCCCTCGGGTGTAAACCAAGCAGCTTGCTATAATTTATATAATCATGTCCAATATGATATAGCAAGAACAGGGCCTGTGGGTGCGAACTGTGTTCTCAGATTGTTAAAGGATACTTCGATTTTATAGAACTCCAGTCCGCCGGAGTTTCATTTTAAATTGCCCTGGAAACTCCGGAAAGTTAGAGAATCGGGTCTACAGTGAAGTCTAGACCAAGCAGCTTGCTATAATTTATATAATCATATCCAATCGGATATAGCAAGAACAGGGCCTGTGGGTGCGAACTGTGTTCTCAGATTGTTAAAGGATACTTCGATTTTATAGAACTCCAGTCCGCCGGAGTTTCATTTTAAATTGCCCTGGAAACTCCGGAAAGTTAGAGAATCGGGTCTACAGTGAAGTCTAGACCAAGCAGCTTGCTATAATTTATATAATCATGTCCAATATGATATAGCAAGAACAGGGCCTGTGGGCTAGCTTGGTCTAGACTTGTAGCTTTGGGAGCTATAGACCCCGGTTCAAACCGAAGACGAACGGCGATTAGGTGCTGTATCGTTCGTTGGAAATCCGGGCAGGCTCATTATTTTCTTTATCTATTCGTCCTTCCAGGATGTCAGGACCACCCCGAGCACGAACACGCCCAGTCCGAAAATCCCGATGATGACGGCGCTTTCCAGGATTATGCCGCTGTCCAGCGATATCATGGCCGCCCGCAGCCCCTCGTTCACGTAATACAGGGGCAGGAACCTGGCGATTGTCTGGAGGAAGCCGGGCATCATCTCGAGCTGGAAGAAAGTCCCTGATAGGAACATCATCGGGAACATCACCGCATTGGCCGCAGCCTGGGCGGATTCCGCCTCCTTCACGAACCGGGTTATCAGCATCCCGATTCCGGCGAAGCTGAACACGCACAGCAGGATGAAAACCACCATGTAGAGGTTGATGTGCGGCCTCAGGCCGAACATTCCCATCCCGACCGCAAGTATGACCGCGGTCGACAGCATCGACATGAACATCTGGTACAGGATGTTGGAGAGCAGCCATTCAGTCCTGGTGAGCGGGGTGGTGGAAAGTTTTCTGAGTATACCCTTCTGCCGCAGTTCGGTGTTCATGCCCACTGTGCCGAACAGGCTGGAGCTCATGACGGACATGGCTATGATGCCGGGTGCGAAGAAGTCGATGAACTTCCATTCGTCGCTCTGGACGCTGTCCATGTCCAGGCCTATGTAATCCACCGAGCCGGAAAGCCCCTTGTTCATGCCGTCAACGATTGAATTCACAACCGAAATCTTGGTCTGGGAATAGGACACGCTCTCGTCATATTTGATTGTGAGGTTGGCCTGGGGCGATGTGCTGTTCCAGAGCTTCATGTTGATGCTATCGGAATATCCCGCCGGGATGATGACCAGCACATTTAGTTTGTTGTCAGTGAAGAATTGATTTGCATCGGTGGAGTTGTCAACCTCCACGATTCTGAACAGCCCCGTGCCATTAATGGCGGAGACTAGGGCCTGGGAATGGAAGCCGCCGTCAACGTTCTGGATGTGGAGGTCGCCCATGCTGCTCCCCTGATCCGAGAATATGAATCCGAACAGCACCATCAGCAGTATCGGGAACAGCAGGACGAAGAAAATCGTGCTCTTCTCCCTCGAGAACTGCTTCAGATGGACCGTGAGGTTGGCCATCACCCTTCTTGCGTTCATTTTGCCGCCTCCTCTTCCACGAGGGCCTCGCCGGTCAGCACGAGGAACAGCTCTTCCAGGTTGGGCTTCCTGATGTCCATGCTGAGGTAGGATATGCCGTTGGCCTTGAGCGCGTTCAGGAACTCGACGACCTGCTCGTTGCCGGTCGCTTCGATTGTTATGCCGCCCTTATCCTCCGAATGGACGGCCATTCCCATTTTCTTGGCGAGCTGTCCGATGCCGGCAGAGCCCCCCTTTATAGTCACCTTGATGGTTTTGAAATGGCTGTCGATGAGCTCGGTGGTCGTGCCGTAGGCGATTATCTTGCCCTTGGAGATTATGGCGATGTAATCCGCCAGCACCTCGGCCTCTTCCATGTAATGCGTGGTGAGGAATATGGTTTTTCCCTCTCTCTTCAGGCCCTTGATTACATCCCAGACCTCGTGTCTGGCTCGTGGGTCCAGGCCGGTGGTGGGCTCGTCCAGGAACACTATCTCCGGGTTGTTCACGAGCGAGACAGCGATCCCCACCCTCTGCTTCAGGCCGCCGGACAGGGTGACATAAAGCTTCTTCCTGTGCTCCTCCAGGTTCACCAATTTTATCAATCTGCCGACATCGCAGTCGACGCAAAAAAGCCTTGAGTAGTACTGGATTGTCTCCTCCACAGTCAGCCTGTCGAAGGAGCTGAACTCCTGGGGCAGAACCCCGATGCGTTGCAGAATATCCATCCTGTCCTTTTTGACGTCCTTGCCCAGAATCGAGATGTCGCCGGAAGTCGGGGTTCGGATTGTCTCGATCATCTCGACTGTCGTGGTCTTGCCGGCGCCGTTGGGGCCGAGGAAGGCGAACACCTCGCCCTTCTCCACCGCAAAAGTGATGCCGTCCACTGCCCTGACATTCCCATAGACCTTCACAAGGTCCTTGACCGTTATCACGTCCTCTGTCATGCATCCACCGCCAATCCGTCATTTCTCCGATTCAAGCTTTTCGATGCCGTTCATGTACGGCCTTAGCGCCTCAGGGACCGTCACGGTGCCGTCGGCGTTCTGGTAATTCTCCAGGATGGCAACCATGGCCCTGGAGGTGGCTATCGCAGTATTGTTCAGCGTGTGAGGGACGCCTTTCCTGTCGCTGCCATGCTTCCCATACCTGATGCCCAGGCGCCTCGCCTGGTAATCGGTGCAGTTCGAACAGGATGTCACTTCGCCGTATTTGGCCTGCCTCGGGAACCAGACCTCGATGTCGTATTTTTTAGCGGCTATGTTGCCGATGTCGCCGGTGCAGACATTCACGACCCTGTAGGGGAGTCCAAGCCCCTGGAACATTGCCTCGGTGTTGGCCTGCAGTTCCTCATGGTAGGTCCATGAATCTTCCGGCCTGCAGAAGATGAACTGCTCCACCTTGTTGAACTGGTGCATCCTGAAAAGTCCCTTTGTGTCGACGCCGTGGGCGCCTATCTCCCGCCTGAAGCACGGGGAAAAGCCTGCTAGTTTGATGGGGAGGTCGTCCTCGTCTATTATCTCGCCCATGAACATCGCGGCCATCGGGTGTTCCGATGTGGCGATAAGGTAAAGGTCCTCGCCGTCTATCTTGTACATGACCTGCTCGAAATCCCCCAGGTCTGTCACGCCCTCGTAGGGTGCGCGGCGCATCATGAACGGCGGCTCAACCAGCGTGTACTTCCTTGCCACCAGGAAATCAACGGCGTATTTTACAAGGGCCAGGTCCAGGAGGGCCAGTCCCCCCTTCAGATAATTGAAGCCAGAACCGGATATCCTTCCTGCCCGGTCGAAATCCGCAAGCCCCAGGGCCTCGGCCAGCTCCCCGTGGCTCTTCAATTCGAAATTAAAAATCTTAGGCTTCCCCCAGGTCCTGACGACCTGGTTATTGGCGTCGTCCTTGCCGACAGGCACGCTCTCGTGGAGGATGTTGGGAAGGCGCATCAGCATCCCGTCGATGCTCTCCCTCAATTCCCGGGACTCTCTGTCCAGAGCTTCTATGTCCTTCGGTATCTGGGCGCTGCGCGCGAGATGGGGCGCCGCGTCCCCGCCCGCCTTCTTTGCCTCGGCTATCTTCCTCGAAAGCGAGTTTCGCTCGGCCTTCAGGGCATTGGCGTCTTCCTGCGCCTTGCGCCACCGGACGTCCGCCCGGATCACCTCGTCCAGCATTCGGAGTTTATCGGTATCCTGGCGTTTGCTCAGGCTCTCCCTTACGATGTCCGGGTTTTCACGAATGAGTCTGATGTCCAGCATATACTTCCGCCTCAGTCCAAATATCCATGGTCGATATAAGTAATTTGGTCTTTCCTACTTCGATGCCGCCCCGTTTTCTCTTTTCGGGACGGCGCTGCGGCGCATGAATTTCTCCGCCTCGACCGCGAAGAACACCGAGCTTGCGACCAGCGCGCAAAGCACGAACTCGCGCAACGGCAAAGCCTCGACCCTGAACATCCCGGCAAGCGGCGGCAGGTAAATAACAGCGAGCTGAAGGCCGGCACTAATGAGAACCGCCAGAATCAGATAGGGGTTCACGAAGAATTTCCTTGAGATGACCGTGTCCTTGTCAATGTGGATCGCAAGCACATGCCAGAGCTGGAACAGGGCCAGCGTGAGGAAAGCCATGGACTGCGCCCTGACGAGGTTCGGATTCCCCGCTATGCTCCAGTCGCCTTCGAGTGCCCATGCGAAAACCCCGAGCGTGCCTATGGTCATCAGCGTCCCGACCCACACAATGTGATAGGCCATGCCTCCGGCCAATATGCTCTCCTTCGGATCCCTGGGCGGGCGGTCCATCACCCCCTCCTCGGCCGGCTCTATGCCCAGGCTGAGGGCAGGCAGCCCGTCCGTTATCAGATTGATCCAAAGAAGCTGGATGGCGATGAGCGGGAGGGGCATCCCGATGAGCGCCGCACTGAAAATTATGAGGACCTCACCCAGATTCGTGCTCAGCATGTACTTCACGAATTTCTTGATATTGTCATAGATGCCCCGCCCGACCTCTATCGCATGCACGATTGACGCGAAATTGTCGTCTGTGAGCACCATGTCGGCCGCCTCCTTTGAAACATCGGTGCCGGTTATCCCCATCGCCACCCCTATGTCCGCCTTCTTCAGGGCAGGGGCGTCGTTCACGCCGTCCCCTGTCATTGCGACTATCTGCCCGCGCTTCTTCCAGGCATCGATGATGCGCATCTTGTGCTCAGGGGAGACCCTGGCGTAAACCGCGACCCTCTCCACCTCTTTCACCAGCTGATCGTCGCTCATCGCATTCAGCTCGGCCCCCGTGTAGGCTAGCGAATCCGCCTGGGCAATCCCCATCTGCCTGGCTATGGCCACGGCCGTGAGCTTGTGGTCGCCGGTGATCATCACGACCCTGATTCCCGCGCGCTGGCATTCACGGACAGCGGCCGCCGCCTCCTTCCGGGGAGCGTCTATCATTCCCACCAGGCCAAGGAACACCAGGCCATCTTCCGCGTTGCCCTGGTCCATGGGGCCATCCGATTCCCTGTATGCGACGGCGAGGACCCGATATGCCCCTGAGGCCAACCAGTCATGCATTTCTCCGATCCTCCGGACATCCTGTTCAGAAATCGGTTGGGCCATGCCGTTCTCCATCTTTCTGCTGCACAGCGGCAGCATCCTGTCCACCGCGCCCTTGGTGAAGGCTATGCGCTTTCCTTTGTGCTCATGGATGGTGGTCATGAACTTCTTTTCTGAATCGAACGGGTTCTCCGCGATCCTGGGGTATTCCCTGCCAAGCTCTTCCCTGTTCAGACCGGCCCTTCCCGCGGCGACGATGAAAGCGGCCTCCGTGGAATCCCCCTGCGCGGTCCATTCCCCATTCTCCATGACGAGCTTTGAGTCATTGCACAGCATCCCGGCGGTGAGAAGAAGCTCAAGACCCGGTTCAGCCCGCGGGTCTATACTTTTTTCTCCGGCGAAGAACTCCCCCGAAGGCCGGTACCCCTCGCCCCCGACCCGGTAGGTTCTGTCCAGCGTGGCAATCTCCTTGATGTTCATGACGCCCATCGTAAGGGTTCCTGTCTTGTCCGAGCATATCACGGTGGTGCTTCCGAGAGTCTCGACGGCGGGAAGCCGCCGAATTAGGGCATTTTTCCTGACCATGGCTTGGAGCCCGAGGGCGAGGCTGATGGTGACGACTGCGGGCAACCCCTCGGGAATCGCGGCGACCGCCAGACTCACCGAGACCATGAAAACCTCGAAGATGTTGTCGTCGCCGAATCTCACAACCTCGGAGACGAATACGGCAATGCAGATTGCCAGTACCGCAATGCCTATCTGCTTCCCCATCCTGTCAAGTTTTGTCTGGAGGTGTGTCATCTCATATTCTTCTTTTCTTATCAGCTCGGCGATCTGGCCCACCTCCGTGCCCATTCCGGTCCGGACCGCGACAGCCAGCCCGCGCCCGTATTCGACCGTCGTCGAGCTGAAGGCCATGTTCTCCATGTCCCCGACGAAGTCTCCCTCTTTTCCGATGAACCTGAAATTCTTACTCGAAGATTGCGACTCGCCTGTCAGGGCCGCTTCGTCGATTCTCAGGTTGTGGCTCTCGATCAGCCGGCAGTCCGCCGGGACCACGTCGCCCGTCCTCAGGACCACGATGTCCCCGGGAACGACTTCCCTGGCGGGAACAGAAACCTCCTTGCCATCCCTCACAACCGCAGCCCTGGGGGCGGAGAGCCGCTGAAGGGCGAGCAGGGCCCTGTCCGCCTTGTATTCCTGGAAGAACCCGAAAGCCGAATTGAGAATGACAATTACCAGTATTATGATGGCATCCACGAACTCTTCGAGCAGCGCAGAGATGGCGCAAGCCGCTATCAGTATGACCACCATCGGCTCCCTGAATTGGCGGAGGAGCAAAGCGAGCGGGGATGCGCTTTTCTGGGCCGAAAGCTCGTTGGGCCCCGCATCCCTCAAACGCTGCGCAGCCTCCTCGGCGCTAAGCCCTGCTTGGCGGGATACTGTCTCAGCCAAGGTTTCCTCAACGGACCGGGTGTGCCAGTCGGAATGTCTCATCGTGGGCCAATAAGGCGCCGGATTACTAATAGTATTCCGATGGCCTGCGCTATTTAGTGATAAAGGCCGAGAACCCCCCGGATTTTAAGCCGGGGATGAGAGGCCATTTACACGAATATAAGTAGAAAGAAAACCGCCATGCACCGTTCAATCTACTGCATAGAAAATCAAAGCTGTCTGGCTTTGATAACTCAGGTGTATGGCCTATGATTGTAAACATCCAGCCCTGGCAACAAACGCCAGCCACTTTCGCTAACCATACTTGGTTAGCGTTAAGACGAGGCTGTGCCTCGCCTGTTTAGGGGCTGGTAGTTTACTGTCATGTGGTCAAGAACCCTCTGGACTTCAGGCCAGAGATGAATTGACCAGGGACACGAATGGACGCAGAGATAGGGCGCCATGCCCCGGAACTGACCGGGGCATCGGTCGCGGATTCAAACGGAAGGAATTGACAACTACTTGTCCTTCTTTGAATCCTTTTCCTTCTTCGCATCCTTGTCTTTGTCCTTTTCGCCCTCGCCCTCGGGCTTTGCTTCCGCGCCCTCGGCCGGAGCCGCTGCCGCCGCTGCTTCCTTGGCTGCCGCCTCTGCCGCCGCTTGCTCGGCTTCCATCGCCTTTGCCGCTGCCGCTGCTGCCGCCGCTTCAGCCCTTACCTTGGCAATCTCTGCCTCGGACAAGAATCTGGACGGTGTCTTGTTGCACCGCTTGCATAATCCGAATAGATTTATTATTCTCCTGCGCTCGCAACCCTTGCATGTACCCTTTGTCTTCATGTGATTATCTCCCTTACTTTGCAACGAATATATGGTATTTCTGTTCAGACTCCGCCAGTTCGGCCTCTATGCGCTTTGCGACCAGCTTCTCCGGCTTGTGAATCGAAGAGACCCTGTCCTCAAGGTCCTTGAATGAATCGAACGGCTTCTTCTTCCTTTCCTCAATGATGGACCACATCGATTTCTTCCCCAGCCCGGGAAGGAGCTCGAGGAGGTGGAACCGCGT
>DAJR01000008.1 GCA_002496385.1 Methanomassiliicoccales archaeon UBA147
AGCTGGCCTTCACGCTGGCCAACGGCTTCACCTACGTCGAGTACTACCTCTCGCGCGGGATGAAGATCGACGACTTCGGGCCGAACCTCTCGTTCTTCTTCTCCAACGGCATGGATGCCGAGTACTCGGTGATCGGCCGCGTGGCCCGCCGGATCTGGGCCGTCGCGATGCGCCGGCTGTACGGCGCCAACGAGCGGACCCAGAAGCTCAAGTACCATATCCAGACCTCGGGCCGATCGCTGCACAGTCAGGATATTCAGTTCAACGATATCCGCACGACCCTGCAGGCCCTGTGCGCCGTTTACGACAACTGCCAGAGCCTGCACACCAACGCATTCGATGAAGCCATCACGACCCCCAGCGAGGAATCGGTGCGGCGCGCGCTGGCCATTCAGATGATCATCAACCGCGAATGGGGACTGGCCAAAAATGAGAACCCTCTGCAGGGCAGTTTTATCGTCGATGAATTGACCGATCTGGTCGAAGAGGCGGTGTTGTCCGAGTTCGATCAAATCACCGCGCGCGGCGGCGTTCTGGGCGCTATGGAAACCGGATATCAACGCAGCAAGATCCAGGAAGAATCAATCTACTACGAAACGCTCAAACACACCGGCGAACTGCCGATCATCGGCGTCAACACTTTCCGCGATCCCAACGCGGCCCAGGCCGAACAGGAGTTTGCGCTCGAACTGGCGCGCTCCACCGAGGAGGAGAAGGAGT
The DNA here is from genome assembly GCA_002496385.1 of Methanomassiliicoccales archaeon UBA147. Classification (GTDB taxonomy): domain Archaea; phylum Thermoplasmatota; class Thermoplasmata; order SG8-5; family SG8-5; genus UBA147. The sequence goes on from DAJR01000008.1 coordinate 721, forward strand.
CGCAATTAAAACGCCTGACCGAGTTCCAGCAGCGTAACGCCCACAAATCGGCCGAAGCGCTGGCCCATCTGCAACAGGTGGCATTGAGCAACGGCAACCTGTTCGAGGCGCTGATGGACACGGTGCGCCACTGCAGCCTGGGGCAGATAACAGGTGCGCTGTATGCCGTGGGCGGTAAGTACCGCCGCAACATGTAAGCCGGCGTTGCAAGCAGAAATTTAGCGTCAGGCTGCCCGGCTTTAAAAACCGAAAATTACCCGAGACCGCTCGAACGCCGATGCAGTGGGTGGATGCGGTCGATACGCCTGGAAGGAGACACCATCATGCGCGAAGCAGTCATCGTCAGTGCCGTACGAACACCACTGGGTTCCTTTAACGGCACCTTGGCCAACACCGGCGCAACGGACCTTGGCGCCATTGTCATCAAAGAGGCCGTAAGGCGCGCCGGCATCGAGGCCCGGCAGGTCAATGAGGTCATCATGGGCCAGGTTCTGCCGTGCGGATACGGTCAAAACCCGGCCAAGCAGGCGGCGGTCAAGGCCGAACTGCCCTGGGAAGTCGAATGCTTCACTATAAACAAGGTGTGCGGATCGGCGCTGAAGGCCGTCATGCTGGCCGCCCAGGCCGTTCAACTCGGCGATGCCGACATCGTGGTGGCCGGCGGCATGGAGAACATGAACATGGCCCCTTACCTTCTGCCCAATGCCAGATACGGCTACCGCCTGGGCGAGGGGAAATTTGTGGACTCCATGGTGAACGACGGCCTGTGGGACTATTACAACAACTTCCACATGGGCAACACCGGCGAGCTGATTGCAGAGAAGTACGGCATCACGCGCCAGGAATCCGACGAGTTCGCGGCCAGAAGCCACGCCCTTGCCACAAAAGCCATCAAGGCCGGGGAGTTCAAGCAGGAGATAGTTCCGTATCACATCAAGCAGAAGAAGGGCGACCCAATCGCATTCGACACCGACGAGGGGCCAAGGGAGGACACATCCGTTGAGAAGATGGCCAGCCTTAAGCCGGTCTTCAAGAAGGACGGCCAGGTCACAGCCGGAAACGCATCCCAGATAAGCGACGGCGCTTCCGCGCTGGTTGTCATGTCGGAGGATTACGCAAAGGAGAAGGGCATAAAGTGCATGGCCAGGGTTGCAGAGTACGAGAGCGGCGGCTGCGAGCCCGAGATGGTCATGGACGCGCCGGTCGTCACCACCCGCAAGATGTTCGCCAGGACCGGGCTTACCATAAAGGACATGGGCCTGGTGGAGCATAACGAGGCATTTGCCTCGGCCTCGGTCGCAGTGAAAAAGGCGCTTGATATCCCGGAGGATATTTTCAACATCCGCGGGGGCGCTGTGGCGCTGGGCCACCCGATAGGCTGTTCGGGCGCCAGGATAGTCACCACCCTGCTTTACGGCATGAAGGACAAGGGAGCCAAGAGAGGAATGGCTACCGTGTGCCTCGGCGGCGGGAATGCCGTCACGATGGTTCTGGAGATGTGATTCCGTGGACATCAAGACTATAGGGGTAATAGGCGCGGGCCAGATGGGCGCGGGAATAGCGCAGGTCGCTGCCGTTGCCGGATACAGCGTGATACTGAACGACATCAAACAGGATTTCGTGGACCGGGGAATGGCCGGCATCCAGAAGAGCCTAGGAAAGTTCGTCGAGAAGGGCAAGATGGCAGCCGACGCCAAGGATGCAGCGCTCGGCCGCATAAGGACCACCCTGGACCTTAACGAGATGAAGGCCGCCGACCTCGTCGTCGAGGCGGTTATCGAGGACCTGGAGCTCAAGAGGAAGATATTCAGGCAGCTGGATGAGGTCTGCCCGGTGCATACCATCCTGTCCAGTAACACGTCCTCCATATCCATCACCAAGCTGGCCGCTGCGACGAAGCGGCCGCAGAAGTTCATCGGGATGCACTTCATGAACCCGGTGCCGATGATGAAGCTGGTGGAGGTAATCAGGGGGCAGTTGACAGACGACGGAACCGCAGGAGCCATAATCGAGGTATCGAAGAAGATGGACAAGGTTCCCGTGGAGTGCAACGATTTCCCGGGATTCATTTCAAACAGACTTCTCATGCCAATGCTGAACGAGGCGATATACTGCGTCATGGAAGGTGTGGGAACCCCGAAGAACATAGACGAGATAATGAAGCTGGGGATGAACCATCCGATGGGGCCGCTGGCGCTCGCCGATTTGATTGGGCTGGACACATGCCTGCACATCATGGAAGTGCTGCACGAAGGGCTCGGAGACTCGAAGTACAGGCCCTGCCCGCTGCTTATTAAAATGGTGGACGCCGGCCTCCTCGGAAAGAAGTCCGGAAAGGGTTTCTACGATTACGGGCAGGTGTGAACCGTGACCGCTTATGAGAACCTGGCATTGGCCGTCGAGAACGGCATCGGAACCATCACCATCAACAGGCCCAAGGTCCTGAACGCGCTCAACACCGCCACCCTGCGGGAACTGAAATCTGCGGCACTGGACATGCAGAACAACGATGGGGTGAAAGTGGTTATCCTCACGGGCGCGGAACGGGCATTCGCCGCGGGAGCGGACATCGCAGAGATGATGCCGATGACCGCCATCCAGGGCGCCGAGTACGGCAGGCTGGGCCAGGACGCATTCTCGACATTCGAGAACCTCTCCAAACCGGTCATTGCCGCTGTGAACGGCTTCGCCCTCGGCGGCGGATGCGAGCTGGCAATGGCCTGCGACATCCGCATCGCCTCCGAGAAGGCGAAGTTCGGCCAACCGGAGGTCAAACTCGGAGTGACCCCGGGATTCGGAGGCACCCAGAGGCTTCCGAGGCTCGTGGGCAGGGCCAAAGCCAAAGAGCTGATTTTCACGGGCGACATGATAGACGCGGCCGAGGCACACCGCATAGGCCTGGTCAATTCCGTCTTCCCGCCGGAGGAGCTCATGAACGCAGCCAAGAAGCTTGCAGGCCAGATTGCCGCAAACGGGGAGATTGCCGTCTCGCTGTGCAAGAGAGCCATCAACAGGGGCATCGAGGTCGACCTGAAGAGCGGGTGCGCCCTCGAGGCCGAGATATTCGGGCTGTGCTTCTCGACCGGGGACCAGAAGGAAGGGATGAAGGCCTTCATCGAGAAACGCCCTGCGAATTTCAGGAGGAGCTGATATGAGGGTCGAAGCCACGGATGAGCAGGTAGCCAGCATACTCAACGATTACAAGAGCAACACAAAAACGGACCCGAATACAGGCGAGCTCCAGTTCGGCGAACTCCCCATCATCTTCGCCAGGGCTGAAATAATGTCGAGCATCTACCAGGAATTGTTCAATTTGGTGGGTGAATCCGCATCGGCCGTGCTCAAGAGGATGGGCAGGTCCTACGGCGAGAAATTCCATGCGCTGGTCAAGAAAAACGAGGAGGAGCTCCTCGAGGACAGGGCGGTGTTGCTCCAGTTCGTCTGCGCCGAGACCCAGGCAATCGGCTGGGGGAAGATCTCAATCGAGGACGACGGAAAGACTGTTGTAATCACCAGCAGGGACGGATTGGCCAGCGGAAGGATAATTTCCCAGAAGGGCCAGAGGACGAAATCCGCCGACTCCTATTTCCTCGGCTATTTCGAGGGATTCCTCAGCAGCCTCGACAGAACTCACTATGAAAGCGAGGAAGTCGAATGCGTGGCCAAGGGAGACGGGCAGTGCAGAATGGTTTTCAGGAAGCCGGTGGACCTCTGAGGTGACGCATGCCCAGATACCTCAGGCTTGAAGAGACGCTCCTCAAGGATTTCGAGTACCCAGTGTGCCTGGTCGTGGAAGTGACCAAGCAGGGAGTCCTCCTCTCGAAGCTGAGATACCTGAAGTCGCTGGGCCAGGTAATCAACGAAACCGTCCCCTGCCCCAGCATCGAGGTTTACATGCACATGGGCAGGTTCGTGGACCCTTTCCTGCTGAAGGGCGGGGCAAGACCCATCGGCATAGACTGGATCTTCAGCTTCGACCTGGACAGGGAGCTGTTCAAGGAGACGCTTGTGCTTCTCAGGAACGGGAAGGCCAAGATGAACCGGAACAACCCGATGACCGCCCACCTCATACCGCCGCTACTCAGGAAGATAGACAGCGGAAAATTGAACTTCCGCAGGCTGGAAGCGGTGGAGAAAGGCCTCATCCTCGAACCTTACTGCAGCCTGGCGTTCCAGAAAGCAAGCTCGGGCAGGACCGTCGTGCTCCAGAATGTGGAACTGGTTGACAGGGAGGCGGCGATCAGGGTCAGGGGCCAGACATACGACGATATTTACTCATCCAAGCCCGGGCCGGTGATGGAGATAGACATCCTGGCCATTACGGAGATATCCAATGTCCATGACCTTCTGGAAGGGATCGGAAGGTATGGATTCTACCCGGACCGCCTGGCATGAAGTTTTTATATTACGTTTGAATCGGAGGGAACATGGCCGAGTACGAGATCAAGGGCGAACTGTTCATCAAAATTCTTGAACTTGCGGGTTTCAAATCGGGCGGAAACCGCGCAATGCCTGGCAACAGAACCCCGGATGATTTCGACAGGGATAAATGGTACCCATACGAGGATTTCTGCGGGCTCCTCGCCGACATCAAATCGGCAATCGGCAAGGGCAATCCCATGATAATATACCACCTGGGGTTCAGCATCATGAAGAGGGACCGCCGTTGGCAGGACACGTTTGGCGGCATGGACCCTGCCGAGGTATTCACCAGCACCCGGCGCCAGGAAACTCAGTACAGGGTGGGCGGCTACTCTGCCGCGGCGCTCGGAAAAAAGCATATCCAGGTGACAATGGACTGCAGAGGGTGCCTGCCGGAATGGTGCGAGTTCTACCGCGGGAGGCTGCAGGGCGTGCTTGAGCTCACCGGAAGGACAGGCGTAGTCCACCTTCAGCCTGCAGATGGCCCGAACGCCGTCAGGGTCTACGATATCAAATGGGGCTGAACTTTATCACCCTATCGGTCCGGAGATTAATTTTAACGGGGTCATCTGGCTCTCAATCAAAAGGTATATCTCCATGTTCCATGATGCCGGCTGCATGACCCAAAGAAAGAAGGCTGCCAAGGTGCCTGCGGCTCCAAACGCTTTTGACTATGCCCACAAGCATCCGCGCGAGATAGTTTGGATGAGCCAGAACACCAACCACATACCGGTCTCGGATGTGATAGACAAGGCAATCCTGAAGGCTGTCAGGGACAAGGAATACAACCTGTATCCGAGGTCCGGCGGGATATTCGGCCTGTGTGACGTCGTGAAGGATCACATCGAACTCCCGAAAGATTACAGGGTCCTTCTGACCAACGGCGGCATCGAGGCGACATACATCCTCAACCGCGCGCTCCTAAAGAAGGGGGACGAGGTGATATGCACCGACCCAAGCTTCATGCCGATACATCACCAGGTCTCCATTTCAGGCGGGAAACTCGTCGAGATCCCCATCTACAGGAAGCCGTGGAAGCTCACCCCAGACTGGATAAGAAAGTCGATAACGAAAAAAACCACAACCATCCTCCTCATCGACCCCATCAACCCGCTGGGAACGGCCTACACCCGCCCCGAGATCAAGGAGATTTGCGAGATAGCCGAGGAGCATGACCTGCTGATAGTGGACGATGTCACTTACCGGGATTTCAGCATGCCTGTGCCAACATACAAATATGTGCCTGACAGGACCGTCGCGGTCTACACATTCTCCAAGCAGTGCGGCCTCGCCGGAATGAGGATCGGCGCGCTGGCCGCGCCGCCGCACCTGATGGAAAGGATGATGCCCTACAACACGAACGTGCTCAGCGTGAACATCCTGGCCCAGAGAGCCGCTCTGGCCGCAATGGAGCGCATCGACGCCTGGCTGCCGGCCCTCCGGAAACAGCTGCTAGTGAACCAGCGCATCATAAAGGACTCGGTCGACTCGGTGAAGGGGTGCTTCCTGCCAGTGTACCCGTCGCGGACAAACATGTTCGCGGTGGACATCGGCAAGACAGGCGCGAATCCCGACCTGGTGCAGGACATGATGCTCTACGATCATAACGTCTTCGTCAGGTCAGGTAACTATGTCTCCAAGAACTTCGGGAAGAATTTCATAAGGGTCTCATTCTCGGTGACCGAGGAAGGCGCCGAGAGGTTCGCCGAGGCATTCCCGAAGGTCATCGCCAAGCTGAGAAAGTGATTTATAGCAAAAACCGATGACAATGGTTCGGGAGAAATGCCTGTGCGAGGACACTTCAAAGCGGCCCAGACGATATCGCTGTGCATTATCGCGACGCTGTTTATATGCGTCATCCAGGGAGGGACCGCTGGCGCTGCGCCTGTGACGACACTTTCCATTTCCGAGCCCAAGTTCGGGACCGATACGGTCTATGTGAACCTGGAGACGCTCTTCACCCTCACGGCGGTGGACTCGCTTCTCGCGCCGGTCTCTGACATTTGGTATCACTGGGACTCTTACAATTATACCAAATATACCGGGCCGTTCAACGCGGCGGTTGAGATGCCCTCGACCGGAGGCCCTCCCCCCCTGCCGATAGACCTTGAGGAGGGAACGCACATACTCTATTACAATTCCACGGACAGCACAGGCCAGACTGAACCTGCAAAAACCATGGCCGTCCATGTCGACAACTCGCCGCCGATAACCCAGGTGATTTTCGACGGCGCTCATTTCTCCGGGGACTGCGAATACCTGGAATCCGGCACACAGTTGAGCCTGGTATCGTCCGAGACCGGGGCGGGAGTGGCTGAAATCCGCTATTCCTTCGGTGGCCGGCCGGAGACCGTGTTCACAACCCCGCTCACCTTTTCAGGGAATGGACTTCAGACCGTCCTCTACCATTCTGTGGACAATCTGGGGAACAGGGAGCCGGACAGAACCGTCATCGTATCGGTTGACGATGATGCGCCGGAGGTGCATATTGCTCTGGGCACCCCCCAATGCACGAGCGGGAGCAGCACGTTCGTCGCGGAATCAACCCCGATATCGCTGGACATCGTTGAAATCTCCGGGGTCGCATCATCCAGCTGCAGGATAGACAGCGGCGCCTGGACTGCCTATACCGGGCCTTTCACTCTCGCTTCGGAAGGCGAACACACGATTGCGGCACGGGCAACGGACAACTTGGGCCATGCGTCTTCCGAAATCAGTCTAACATTAAAAGTGGACAGCACTGCCCCCGCCGTGACGGTCGGAGGCTTGGAGAACGGGGAGGTCAGCCTGGTTTACGGCAATCCCCTATACCTAAATTGCACGGATTCGGGTGCCGGGAACTGTGTTGTTTATTACCGCCTTGGCGGAGACCCACACTGGAATGTTTATTCAAATCCGCCGATCATCTACAACACAACATCCGTCCAATACTACGCTGTCGATGAACTGGGCAACACTGCCGAGACAGGGACGGTGCAGATACTTGTGACCGGAGGAACTGTACCGCCAACAGGATGGGTGTCATGGAAACTGTACCTTGGGATAGCCCTGATAGCCGGGGGCGTGGCCATTGCGGCGCTGACCTTCATGTACACCAGGGGAAGCCAGGAAGAACCGCCCGAGAAGCCGGAGAGAAAAACTGTCCGAGAGAGGCCCGAGAACAGGCCAGCGAAGAAGAAGAAGCTTCGAAAGAGGAACTACTGAGAGGTTCGATGGCAATCGTTAAATAACCTACCGCCATCAAGGGTTTCTGGCGGTTAAACTCTTAGAGTCATCAGCTCCCGTAGTGTAGTTCCGAAGG
>DAJR01000002.1 GCA_002496385.1 Methanomassiliicoccales archaeon UBA147
TTGGTTTGACGGTCATAGCGGTGGGGCCACACCTGGTCTCATTCCGAACCCAGAAGTTAAGCCCACCTGCGTTCTGCGCAGTACTGTGGTGCGAGAGCCCACGGAAAACGCAGAACGCTGTCAGCCACTTTTTTCTTTGAGCAAAAGCTGCGCTGGCTGACCGCTCGGCAAAGAAAAAAGTGGACAAATGAGTTCACAGACTTTTTTAATAGAAACCTCGGGTCAGCCTGCTCGCTTTTGCAACTGTTTCTTTTTTGTAACGTCGCAATCACCTGCGTGATTGCTCAATCATGTGCGCAGATGGATGAAACCTTAATATTCCGCCGTCGCTATTGTGAGGCAATGTTCGAGGTCTCAACAAGGTCTGGATGCGGCCGCATCGGAAAGCTCTCCGGGGAAGCATGGCGCCTGCCCACACCTGGGATGCTACACCTGGACACCGGGCGCTTTCCGGCCCCAGAGTTCGCCCAAGCAAGGCTCGTTCCCGGGGACGGCGGTGCCCATCTGTCCGTGGCGGGCAGGGAGGTAATTGCATTCCCCGGTTACTCCGGCTACCCTATGATCGGGAAGGCGGATACCCCCCCGACAGCCTGTGATCGGGCATGCATCGTAAGGCCCGAAACGACTCCCGAAGAGTACGCTTCTCTGAAAGGCCAAATAGATTTATTCATATTAGAAAATTCAATTGAATTATATAATAATGCAAAATTATTTATCGACGCCCTCGTGAAGGTCCGCGAATCCATCGGCTACCAGGCTGCGCTGTACCTCCCCGGGGTGGCCCTTCCGAACAACGTTGCGCTGCTGGCTTACATGGGCGTTGACCTGGTGGATTCAGCCAGGGTTGCCCTTCTATCCGGCGAGGGCTGGTTCATGACCACTGACGGCGCCTGGCAGGCATCCGAAATTCCCAGAGAATTCTGCCCGTGTTCAGCCTGCGCCGACGGCGGCTCCCTCTACCAGCATAACATTCTGGCCATGCATGCCGAGATGGAACGCGCAAGGTCCCGGATATCCAATGGCTCGATAAGGGAGTTCGTCGAGTTGCGCGCCAAAACCTCACCCACGCTGGTGGAGATGCTGCGGCACCTGGACATGTGCCATCACTCTTACCAGGAGGCGAGGTTCCCGGTTGTTTCGGGTAACTTTGCGGCAACGACCAGGCTTGCCCTCGGCCGCCCAGACATCGTCAGGTTCCGCGAACGGGTTATCGAGAGATACCGGAAGCCCCCGACACCCGATATACTGGTCTTATTGCCCTGCTCCGCCAGGAAACCGTATTCCGGCTCGAAGAGCCACGGCTTCTTCGCGGAGGCCATCGCCTCAAGCGGCGTCGCCCCCAGGGTCCACGAGGTCATCGTGACCTCTCCGCTCGGCCTCGTCCCCAGGGAATTGGAGTTGTTCTACCCGGCCCAGCATTACGACATTCCTGTGACTGGCCACTGGTTCGAGGACGAAAAGTGCATGATTAATAATATCTTACATAAATATTTACAAATTAATAAATATTCACACATAATGAACCACCTCGGAGATGGCCTTCTTGAGGGCCTGGATGCGGAATGCACTGCCAACGGTTCGCCGACCTCCGATGAATCCCTCGCGGCTCTGACAAGGGCGCTGGCCAAGGTTTCCGGCACCGGCTCGGGGTGGAAGAACCGCGCCTCGGAAGAGATAGCGGCAATGGCCTGTTTCCAGTTCGGCCTTGAAGCCAGAGATATATTCACCGAATGCGCGATGGCGGGCCGTTTCCCCCAGGTCAAAGTGATGAGGGACAAGGTCCAGCTGGCGACGATATCCCAGGCCAACGGGATGCTGGTCCCAACAATCGACGGCGCCAAATTGCTCGCGAATGCCGGGGTCCATGTGGTCAGAATGTCGGATTTCGAGCTTACAGGCAACCTCTTCGCCGTGGGCGTGGAATCTGCCGGTTCCGAGATACGGGTCGGTGACGAGGTCGCGGTACTGCGGGGCGGCACGCTCGCAGCCTCCGGGACAGCAAGGATGTCCGCGGAAGAGATGGTCCAGAGCAACAGGGGCGAGGCTGTGAGAATTCGCCACAAGGTCTGATAGTCATAAGTTGGAGTTCTGCGGCGTAAGGGCCGAAAACCGCAGTGCCCTCGACGGAATCAATATGGCGTGAAAAATTTCGACCAATCTCAAGCGAGGCAGCCTTTCCCAGATTGGCAAGAGATGCCAGACATTAATGTTCGGAATCCCCTGATGATTTTTTGGAATATTTTTCAATTATTTTTCAACATATACTCATCACTGTTTCCAACAGTATTTATATTATATCTCCTTTTATGAACATATAGGCTGGGTTAATCGAAGGGATATGTATGAAACTACGAATGCAATTGGTAGCCGGTTTTCTGGTCGTGGCTCTGGTATTGGTTGCGATTGGCGGCCTGGCAATAGTGCTTCAGGATAAGGTCAACACTGTAAAGGCGGAAGTCGACGACATCCGCGCTGAACAGGATGACATGGTGGAATTCCAATCCAGCATCTATAACGAACACGCCGTTGCCTTGAGGTGCTTTACCACATTCAGACCCGTCATTGTGGATGCATACATAGTGAGCAAGAATGAAACGAACGCCGCCAACAGAGCCATCGGTGCCGCCATTCTTGCCGGTTTCCAGGAGAAATCCGCTTCAAGCGAGTTGCATTTCGAGGTTGCCCGGGATTTTTCCGAAGTCATGGACATTTTGGACCGGGCACACATCTGCTTTGTGGAGAACTCCACCTTGTATGCCAATTACAAATTGAGCCAGGACGATGTCGATGATTTATTGACCGTGCTCGGGGATATGATGGATGACGCAATGAATGATCCGGAGCACGGAATAAAATCCATCGTGAATCTGATGGACTTCAGATCCATCACTCTGGAAGAAGACGAAACATC
>DAJR01000066.1 GCA_002496385.1 Methanomassiliicoccales archaeon UBA147
TCAGCCCGAAATGGTCCATCATCATCGCCGCGGACAGGATGCTTCCCGTCGGGTTGGCCATATCCTTTCCCGCGATGTCCGGTGCAGAGCCGTGCACCGGTTCGAAGAGGGCGTTTTTCACCCCGATGTTCGCGGAAGGGCAGAATCCCAAGCCACCAATCAGGCCTCCGGCTTCGTCAGAAAGTATGTCCCCGTAGAGATTGAGCGTGACTATGACATCGAAGCGCTCCGGCTCCTTGCACATAAACATAGCTGCGGCATCCACGAGCACATCGTCGCTCCGTATCTTGTTATAAAACGCGTAGTTGACTGCGGTGCCATAGAAAAGCTTCTTGAACATCTCGTCCGAGGTCCTGAGGACACTTGCCTTGTGCACGCATGAGACCTTTCGCCTACCGTTCTTCTTGGCATAGTCGAATGCAAAATTGATTATGCGCTGGCATGCCGCCTCCGACACCTTCCTCTCTGTGATGACGGTATTTTTCTCCTCTTCCCGCTCGGCAGCCCCATAGAGGCCCTCGGTGTTCTCCCTCACAATCACAATATCCAGCGGAACCAGGCAGAATCCGGGATTGAGGCACCTTGCCGGCCTCACGTTGGCGAACAGCTCCAGGTTCCATCGGAGCAGGAGGAGCGGAGAAACATAGTCTCTGCGCTTGGGCGTCGTGAGCGCCCCGAAGAAGATCGCGTCGGAGTCCGAGGCCATCGTGAGGGCGTCCTTTGTGATGTACACACCGTCCTTTTCATAGGATGCACCGCCAATAGTCATCTCCTCGAAATTGAAAGGAAGGTCCAGATTCCTCATGACCTCCAGGCCTGCGCCGACGACCTCCGGGCCAATGCCGTCTCCGGGCAAGACGCATATTCTGTGCATGAGAATCCTACTTCACCCGCTTCTTCCTCGTGGTGGTCCTGGTGGTCTTCTTCACCGTTGCGCCGGAGGGAATGTTTTCGGTTTGAATCAAGGGGGAAATCTGCTCGACACTGACCTTCTGGACGGGCTGCGAGTTTTCGAGTTCGGTAAGTACGAAGTTCTTGACGTATTTCTTGAGCTCGTTCTCCATGATGTTCATCTTTCCCTCGAGGGCCTTGATCTCGGATTTCTGAACCTTTCCCTGATCTTTCCCCACCGATGAGAACTGCCTCTCCAACTCGGTCACCCTTTCATTGAGATTGTATGTCCGTTTGCTGTCCCTGAATACCGTGTCCTTGATCTCCTGGGAGAGCGCCACATCGCTTTTCACGACGCTGAAATCCTTGACCAGCGCGGCGATTTGCTTGTCGATGCCCTTCATGGAATCCTCAACCTCGGACAGCCTCTCGTCCATATCTTCTGATGAACTTGCCTTCTCCGCAGCCTTTATCTTGATATTTGCTTCCTTCAGCCCTTTGGAAAGTTCTGCGATTGTCGATTTCACGGCGTTCAATGAATCTGATTCATGTTTGTGGGAGCCGAGACCGGCCTCCAGCGCGGAAATGCGCTCGCCCAGTTCTTCCAGCCCCTGCTCGAACTCGAGTTCCATCTCCCCGGCAACTTCCTCCATCGCACCCATCTCGTATGCCATGACCTCGGCCAGCTGGCGGGAATAATCCGAGAACCTCTCCTCCCGACTGACATCGACCTCGCTGTAGAGCTCCGCGATGAGGTTCCGGGCATTGTCGAGCTTTGCCTTTTGTTCCATGGTTTGCTGGTCAAGCCAGGGGTTCAGGTCCACGACCGTCTGGATGTCCTTGTGTATTGAGGATATCTGTTTTTCCGCGGCCGTAAGGAGCTCCAGACGCTTCGAAGCTTTCACGTCCCTGTCGGCGTCGAGCTTGGCGAGCCTCGCAGCCTCGTCGGATGTGAAGCTGGTATACGGCGGGAATATCTGGAGGAAGTCGAAGTCCTGGTTCCGGACCCTCTTGAGAACTTCCTCATTGCTTCCGTCTATCAAGGTTGTCTTGAACCGGCTTGCTTTTTTGAGGGTCACGCACAGTGCCCCGTTCGGAAGGAGGTAGGCCTCTGCTGCGTAGGGATATCCCTTGTAGAATTGGGGAAGATGGAGTGGGTCCATGTCTCTCTCGGATATGGAATCGTGATATGTCTTTACATAGTCGATTATGAAGTTGTCAAAGGCCTTCAGGTCCCTTTCCGCCGCACTCTCAGTCACATCGGTCTTCTTTGCAGTCATCTTATCACACCTCCGAATGGCGGTATGTCAGTATATAATTTACTGTGCAATTCTCAATACACGATATTCCATGTGCAATCCGATGTAACATGCACCCAGTAGGCGTTTCCGCTTGACATGCTGACAGAATCCAGATTGGATATGTCAGCTATATAAGGCGTGGTAGGCAGGAATACCGATACCATATCCGCCAAGGCCGGCAAGGTTGCCGATGCAAGGCTCGGGGAATCCGACGGATAACCTACGAGGTTCCACCCGACATACAGCTGGATTTCCGTGGAGGACGGAGCGTTGCCCTCGACTGTGATGAAATTGTCCAATCCTCCGCTGGTAACGTGAACCCACAGCCCCATGCAATTGTTGACAGAAGCAAGGTCATTGCTTGACGAGCCCAAGCGGAATGTTTTCCAATGGTCCGAATGGTCTGTCGGGTCATACCACTTCGCCACATCCCAGGTCGCAGTCCCGTCACCCGCGAGGTCATTGAGAACGGTCTCGGGAGAGCCTGTCAGAACGAGGGGGAATGATATGAAGTTCCAACCCGGCGTAGAGAGCACTGGGATGTTGAACTCGGCCAAGGTGCCCTCGATGGTTATTACGATAGTGAGGCGGTTGTTGCTTGGCTTCTCGTCAGTGGCCAGTTCGGTGTAAATATCGATCCTGTACTGATATTCGTTCGGGAAGCCGTAATTCCATGTCAGCTGCTGGCTTGAGCCGGAGTTCAGCGTGCCTACAGTGCTCCTCGTTTGATTATATACCTCCACCTCGGTCACAATCGGAGCATAGCGCAGAAGGACATTGTCAATGTACCAGTAGTCCAACTGGTAGGCGTTTCCATCTACGGTGAAAGAGACATAGAATGTGGAAGAGCCGACATCCGCATTTGATATCTCGATGGCCTCAGGTCCCGGGCCGACGTCGCCGCTTCCCGAGACGACCTGCCATCCGGTGTCATGCCATGTCGAGTGGTCGGTGCTTGTCTGGACCTTCACAGTGACGCCAACGCCCCAATCGTTGTAATAATTGGCCCAGGATAATTCGAGCACCGTGTAACCTGTGGTGTCAATGGCTGAGGTGTAAAGCCTCCAAACATTTGTATTGCTCACAAACGCGAACCTTGCCTCGGGCGCAGTTCCGCCCGCGCTCGATGTCGCGGATGAGGACCATTGATTCGTGGGTCCGGTCTGTGTCCATCCGGTTGGCGGAACTGTACCCAGGAACTCTTCGCTCAACAATGTTGCGGGTGCGCCTGCGGACTGCATCTCCGTGATGACGCATCTGGTGTTGAAAGCGCTCTCATTTGCCAGACCAAGATTTGTCACGGTGGCTTTTACATCCTGGGAGCCCGGCGAGTAGGTGTTTCCGTCCGCGTGCGTGTCAATGTTCGTGGCTTCGACATCGTGAATTTTGGGCAGTGGCATCAGCCAGTTCAGGATCCTGTCCATCAGCAAATCTTTATTGGCCTGGGAGTCGGTCCCCTCGAAATATTCGCATGCCAGGTAAACCAACCGGTAGGTCCCGGTGTCCACCTTAATACCCGCATTCCCTGCTGTGTTGTATGTGAATATCGCCGAGGCCATGCCATCGTACGGATTGATTGACGAGGGATAATTTCCCGTGATGCTAAGCCCGGACATACCGTCGGAAATCTCGTCTCCGGCAATGCCGTTCATGCTGACCCCGTTGCTGTCGTCAGCAATGTAATCCGCATGCAGATAATCGCGGTAGAATCCGGCCGATTCGCCGGCTGCGCTTGTTCCGAGGTCGTAGCCAATGTCCTCTCCGTTGATGAAAAGGTTTCCTCCCGAGTTCAGGAAAGCGATGAGCGATGCCTCCTCGGCCAAGGTTATTGTTGTTGAACCGTCGGTCGCCCATATCACAATCTTGTACGGGCCGAGGTCTGTCGTGGGGGTCCCGACGTCATAAAGATATCCGCTGTTGTCCAGTGCGGCCTGATAATTTCCGATTCCAGAGTTGCCGTCGTTCACAAGTAGGAGGGCGGGCATGACTGTGGTAAGGGTCTCGATAGAATCCGATTTCGAGGAGTCGTTCTGGCTCGTCGCCGCCACGCCTATCTTTGCGAATTCGCTCGGCATGGCGCTTACCGGAGCCACTACAGTGAAATTGACAATCTTCGTCTGGAGAGATGCCAATGTCACCGAGTATGTGACAACATCGTTCCCGACGAAGAAGTCATGGTCCTCGTATGGCGTGTATTGCGGTTCGGAGCTCCTTGCCCCGTTGACATCCTCTGTCTCGATGTAATACCTCACCCATGAACCGTCAGGCTGGCCAGGGATGTTTGCTTCCCAGATATTGCCTGCGGTGTTGGTCATCATGACCTCATTCCAGGTCCCGGTGGTGGTCCAGAATAGCTTGGTCTGGCCGGGCTCAAGCCCGGGAGTCGATGTGATTTCAGCGGATACGGCATAAGGCCCGGTGGTATCCGTGGTGCTCCCCATCGGGATGTGAGCCAATTCAGGGAAATCCAGGGCTGGGTTGCCAGATGCCTCTGCGGCAAGATAGTTCACTCCAAGGTTGAGCTCGCAAGTTGTGTCTATCTGGCTGACCGGGGGTTGGAAATTCGAGTCCACTTCGATGGTGAATGGGTAGGTTTCCCTGAGCAGAACGTATTCGCTGTATCCGTAGATCCAGTCATCAGAGTCCCCTGTTGTGAGGTAGAGTTCTGCGCTCTGCATCGGAGAGTAACCGTTGATTGCAGCCATTTCGGTTCCCAGGTTGGACTGGAGCGCGACGTCCGGCGGTTGCACGCCGGTGTCGTATCCCCAGGGCCAGTAAAGCTCCTGAGCATAGCTGTGATAGGATATTGTGACGGACGGGTCATGCGCAATCACGAAGTCGCGTATTGCCTGGGTCTCGGGTTCGGAGAAGGCATACGGGCCGCAGTAAGTGTCATCCCCCGTGTATGAGCTGGAGCCTGCCCCGCCCCATGCGCCGTTCGGGTCGCCGTTCTGCGAACCATCATAATTCCTGTTAAGGTCAACGCCATAAGTCCCGTCGCCGTTGACTCTCCGGTTCTTGCGCCATGAGCTGTCAACCTCCTGGCTGTAAACGTATCCGTCGGGGTTGACTATCGGGATAATGAATATCTCCCTGTTGTCTATGTTCCAGGTCGCCCGGGGGTCGTTCCCGTATCCTGCAGCGAGGTCTTCGAGGTAATACATCGCTATCTCGGTCGTCATCCATTCCCTGGCGTGGTGCAGTCCCATGATTATAGATTCTGGCTCGGACTCGTCCACTCCGACATTGTCGCTGACCTTGACGGCAAGGATGTCCCTGCCTTCCCACGATGTCCCAATTACGGAGACATCAATTATCGACGGGTTCGCCGCTTCGAGAGCGTACATCTGGGCGACGCAGCCAGCGTAGTTCCGATAGCTGGTCGCCTTCGGTGCGAAATTCAATGTCTCGTCGCCCGGGTAGTCAAGGGGATTGTTGTTGAAATGCGCCGTCCAGCCGGTAGGGTTGTCGATTGTCAGGTCGATACGGTCGGTCTGTGTTCCGGTGTTGGTAATCTCTAACTGGTATGTGTGGGAATCACCGGCCTGCACTGTTGATTCGTTGTCTGCGCAAACAATTTCAACATTGAATCCGGAGACGATAATATTCTTGAACGCGGAGTTGTTGGCATCAGTCAGTTCGGGAACCGTGTGCAGCGGATCCGCGACTGCATAGATGGTGTGATAACCCGCTTCACCGGCGGTATTCCATGTCACCTGGCCCCAACCCGAGCTGTTGCCGGCCGGGAGCGTCCCGGGATTCGCGGAAACTATGCCTATCAGGTCGCCGAGCACCGGAAGTCCGTCATAGAAGCCTATCTGCACACCCACAGCCGGGTCGACAGTGCCGACATTATAAACGGTCGCATCGATTGTGACAGTCTGGCCTTCGTTCGGGGATGGGATGTCGAAACCGATGTCCGAGGACCAAAGCGTGAGGTCAGGGAGGTCCGGGTCGATTATTATCTGAATCGCTATCTGGTAGGGGGCGCTGTAATCCTGGCCGTCGAATGACCTGGCGGATATGTAATGCCAGCCGGGGGCTCTCCCGGTGGTGTCCCAGGAATACGACCAAGCCGTTGTTCCGGATGCTGCAACCCAATGCTCTGTGTCGATAGCAACCTCGACCCTTGTCACTGAGCCGTCGTCGCTGGCAGTCCCCGTCACTGGGACGGTCGTGTCAATGGTCACGAAGCCGC
Organism: Methanomassiliicoccales archaeon UBA147; assembly: GCA_002496385.1. Classification (GTDB taxonomy): domain Archaea; phylum Thermoplasmatota; class Thermoplasmata; order SG8-5; family SG8-5; genus UBA147. The sequence continues at coordinate 6,391 of DAJR01000066.1, forward strand.
CGTCCGTGGGGTTGGTGATGACAACCGATGGTTCTACATTCGGGTCACTGGCATCGCTTCCCCATAGGACTTTGTAGAACTCGTCCCACTTGTTTTCTGTGAAGGTCATTGTATCGTAGAGATTGTTATAGGGCGGGCTTGCCGCGTAGATCGTGATTCCATATTCCCCCGAATTCTGGTTGTGGATTAGGATGGCCCTGTCGTGTTCCCAGGCTGGCGCGCCATATTGTGTCCCTACCGGATTGGATGTACCAGCGGTTATCACTTCCTGCGCCGCTGTCCTGATTGCATTGGCCGGAAGCCCGGAAACTATGTTCATGCAGAAGCCGATCAGGTCCTTCTGCCAGGTATACCCCTGCCAGTCCTTTGCATTGTTCGCTGCTGTTCGAAGTGCTGTCCTGTGTGTGGTTATGTCATGTATGCCCTTCTGGGCGAGGTTGTTTATCGCGGGAATGAGTTCAAGGAAAAACATTGTCGAGTTGATGATGGACATAGTGGTCATCCCGCCGCTTGTGCCATACATATCAACATATGCATCGAAAATCAGCCAGGCGGCTTGTTCTCCCCCCATGTCCGGGTTTGCCGCAAGTGGGCCAAGCACCAGGTTGTACTCCCAGCCATCGCCCGCGATGCTGTCTTCAGAGTTGCAGATGTAATCGATGAAAGGGATTTCATCATAGGCGTTCGACACGTCGGACATCAGGCATTCGTCGTAACCAGCCACATCGAACAATTTGATTTTATTGTTGTCAGTCCTCAATGTTTCATAAATGTTCCTGACCTCGAGCATGGTCAGGTCGTCGCCGTTCGTGTCGTCGGAGCACATGCCGTACAGCCAGCTGCCGCCGTGGTCCCACATGTCCCACATGTAATGCTCGGCAGGATAATTCTCATAGACATAATTGACAAAATCGATGGCTGTCTGCGGATTGCCCATGTTGAGCTCGGTGCCCCAGGATGGATTTATGTCCGTAAGAGGTATTTCCGGCGAGGTTATCGAGCCAGTATTCGCATCCTGTTCTATGTAATATGCGGCAGAGGCACTCGTCAAGCCGTCGAAGAGCACTACGATATTGAGGTCTTCATCGGAACCAATCATCTCCATCTCGTTCACGTCCTCCAACCCATAATTGTTAAGGTTATTGTCCGCATCCACATAGCCGATATATGTCCATTTCTTCGGAGGAAGGCGGGACGCTGCCTGTTGGGAGGCCGGGAATTCCCTGGGAAGCTCCTCGGAGGAAAGGAGGCGCTTCTCGTCGAACTCGCCGGATGCAATCTGCTTCATCTGATAGACATTCTCGAATTGTCCGATTACCTCTGTCCAAGTGACATATCCGTCAGAGAAAGTCAGGTCCGATACCGAGCCTGCGGATGTAATTAACTGGGGCATTGACCATGCACAATCAATGCATTCGAAATAGAGGCCTCTTGAACCGATGATGCCGGTTTCCGGGTCTCTGATTCCTGCGCTGGCGACAATCTGAAGTTGCCCCTCAGAATAAGCAAGCCGGTTGTCCTGGCATGTGAGGCCGTTCATTGCCTGCTCGGATTGGAATGTGGCACCGTCATCATGGCTTGTCTGGACATTAATAATTCCGGAAAAGACATAGGAGAAAGCCACATCGTCCCCGTTTGCCGTGAGCGAGGGGTTTTCGCCGTTGAAAGTCTGTATCCTTGATTCCTCGCCGTCGGCATCAAGTGTCATATAACCTGTTTTGAGAAGCTTTGCCAATCCATCCTGCCATACCACATGAATCTTCTGCAATCCTGCGGCGATCTGGACATTCATCGGATTGCTTTCCGAGCCGGTAATGGCCTTCGGCTCGGTCCAGCGCATGCCTGAATCCTCGCTCATGGATAGCATGAGCCTGGCATCATGCTGGGAACCGTCCACCCAGACCTTGAAAATCGAGTTTCCCAATGTTGCGCTTGCACTCTGCCCGGCGTTTGCGCTCGGAGTATATTTCATCGGTTCATCGGTGTTTTCGATTCCGCCCATTGTCATACCCACAGGCAAGGCCATCAGCAGGGCCAAGGCTATCGCAATAGTGTTCTTTAAAAGTTTTGACGACATATGTCTTCCTCCATAGAATGACATTTCAATTAAATAGGAATGCATCTTATATAAATTTTTCCTGCTTTGCCGTGAAGCGGTATTAATTGTTTTCGGTTTGACGGTTTATAATATTATGTAATTATATCATTCTAGTTACTTCAGCACCCGCTTGATAATCCGCACCGCCCTGTCGATCTCCTTCTTCGTGATTACCAGCGGCGGCGCGAACCTGATGGTGGTCTGATGAGTCTCTTTGGCAAGGAGTCCGTTCTCCTTGAGCTTTTCCGTGTATTGCCTCGCAGGACCCGCTTCGGGCGTAAGCTGTATCGCGATGAGCAGCCCCATGCCCCTCACGTCACATATATTCTTGTTTTTTATCGCCTTGAGCTTGTCCCTGAAATACGCCCCCATCTCCTCGGCCTTCTGGTCCAGCTTTTCGTCGATTAGCACCTCAAGCGCCGCAGTTCCGACCGCACATGCCAGCGGGTTTCCCCCGAAGGTCGAGCCGTGGTCGCCCGGCGTCATAACCGACATTATATCTTTGGAGGCAATCGCCGCGGAGACCGGCATCATGCCGCCGCCCAAGGCTTTTCCCACCAGCAGTATGTCCGGCTTGATGCCTTCGTGCTGGAAACAGAACATCTTCCCGGTCCTGCAGAAGCCGGTCTGGACCTCGTCCAGCATGAGAAGGACATTGTGAGTTTTGCATATCCGTGATATCTCCTTCAGGTAACCGGGAGAAGGTACCATGACCCCGGCCTCGCCCTGTATCGGTTCGACAAGGAATGCCGCTGTGTTCGGGGTGATTGCGGCTTCCAGCGCTTTCGCATCGTTGTAGGGAATCATCTTGAATCCGGGCGTGAACGGTCCGAAGCCGTCACGGCTGCCCTCGTCCGAGGAGAAACCGACAATGGTCGTCGTGCGGCCGTGGAAATTCTGGGAGCAGACTATTATCTCCGCCTTCCCTTCGGGGATACCCTTCTTCTTGTATCCCCATTTCCTGGCGAGCTTTATTCCGGTCTCCACTGCCTCCGCGCCGGTGTTCATAGGGAGGGCGACCTCCATGCCGGAGACCTCTGTCAGCAGCTTCAGGAACGGCCCGAGCCGGTCGTTGTAGAAAGCTCTTGATGTCAAAGTAACATATTTCATCTGGTCCTTGGCGGCTTTGAGGATTCTGGGATGCCTGTGGCCCTGGTTGAGCGCGGAATAGGAGGAGAGCATGTCCATGTACTTGCGGCCCTCCGGGTCCCAGACCCATATGCCCTTTGCCCTCGATATCACCACGGGGATCGGGTGATAATTGTGCGCTCCGTATGTCGATTCTACCTTCATGCATTCCTCTGATGTTGGCATTTCCAATCCTCCTTTACACGGCCCTCTCGGGGCTGTTGTGGCGGCATAATTCCAACGGATATATAAATGTGGGGAAATATTAATTATATATAATAAATAGAATAAATATTTGAAATGAACGAAAAATAAATAATTTAAGGCCTAGTTAACATTTTTTTTACCAATTGATGACCCACACTGTATCCGCCATTACATGTACCCAGTAACCTTCACCCGGTCCCATGACATTCGAGGAGGCTGCCTCCCGGATGTAGGGCGCTTCCGTCTGGAATACCTCCACACTGTCCGCGCCCGTGCCCCAGAGAGCGTCTGCCACTGTTTTGGTGCTGTTCATGGTTGGATAGCCAACAAGGTTCCAGCCGGCGTAGAGCGTGATGTCCGTCGACACCGGTTCTGTACCTGTGACACACAAGGTGCATGCTTCTGTGGCGTTGAGCCAGAACCCCATGGTGTGGTCCAAGTTCCAAAGATCATTTGAGATACCGCCCACCCTGTAGGTCTTCCAGGGATCCATGATATCCGAGGTGAGATAAAATTTGACAACGTCCCAACTTCCGTCGATGGAGGAAAGAACATTGAGCACAGATGTATTCTCCTGGATGAGCGGCAAGGATACCAGATTCCATCCCTGTGATAGTTCAATGAAATACGCAGGCTCTGTTGGCATGGCCACGAAATTCCATGAATAATCCAGAATGTTGCCGAATATGTCCTGCACGATTACCCTGCAGAATACAGGTTCATCTTGTTCAAATCCACCGACATGCCAATATGAAACATTGTAACCATCGGGAATTGAGGCAATGCTGTGGAATACCTGGAAGCCGTTGATATAGAATTCAATAGAGCTTGAATTGACTCCGGAAAAGTCTGTCACACAGATAGAGATTGCTGGCGTCAGATTGCCGCTGCCTGTACCCATCGGGGGATACTCGTTGAAATGCGATGGCGAGGTTGTGTCACCTGCCTCGCCCACGGTAAACCACCAGTACGCGGTGTTGCTGTTTCCTGCGATATCCCGGACGGTTACTTCGACGATGTGGAGTCCTTCATTCAACGGGAGAACCGGAACGTAGGTCAAAGCAGAACTGCCGATGACCGCCCCACTTGTCACATCCAAGCCATCCAGTGCGATTGTCGTGAACGGAACATCGAGCCCGCTGAGCACATCAAAGTAACTGGCACTGATTACGGGGTTGGTACCGACCCCCGTTGAATTGTGGACGGGCGTCAGGTTGCCGATTTCAGGCAATGCCCTGTCGAGCAGAAGTGTTACCGGGACATCGAAACACATGGCAGTCCCTATCGGGCCCGTGCCCATCGGACCGTTGTACAATCGTGCGTAATGATATCCATCAGTCGTGCTGCCGAGGAAATCCCATGAAAGGTTGAAAGTTCTGAATGTGTTTTTGGGCATCTCACCGTAATCCATGTTCAGAATGGAGAAACCTATGACCCCGGGTTTTGTTTCGGTTATCTCCAGGTCAAAATGCGCAGGTTCGGTTATAACATTGAAACCAAACACCCGGATAAGATATGTGCCATCCTGAGGCAGCAACAGGGTGACATATTCGTCTGAATTCCAATCTGCACACAAATCGATAAATTCCTCGAGTTGGGTTATGCCATCTTCATTGTTGTCGAGGAAAATCCCAAGGTCCAGATCCGGAGCGTCGGCATGACCCATTATGTGAATGCCAATCATGGTGCAATCGTTCACAGCAATCGGTACCGTGGTGTTCCCGGAGGCAAGTTGCTCCACGAAGCCCAGTGGAAAATGTTCATAGTCGGAATCATCTTGCCATACTTCCATGTTCGGATACAGGGTTGTTTCTGTGCCATATACCTGGGCATCCACGGCGTCCAAGTCCATGCTCGACACGCAAGTCAGACCGACCTGTCCGACCAGGCTGTTCGTGACAATGTCAATGGTCTCCGCATCTAATGCAAATTGCCCCACCTCACCCTGGAATGGCTCAATGTTTGAAGAGCCATCCAGCCTCGCGGCGTGTACCGCGATCACATTCAACCCGGTCCCTATGTTTGCCGGAGCATATTCAAGAGGGCCGCCAGTCGTGGTGAAAAATTCTGTGGTTTCAAGGCTGCCGCCGTTGTTCTGCATGCTGTACGGGCCATATCTGTCTGAGGCGAATAAGCCACCAGTCGCAGGATTGGTCAATACTGCGCTTCCGAAAGCGAAAGAGTCTATGTCGGTCTGTGCACCCATCCACTGAGTCTTGATGAGGAACTTGGTGTTGTTCATCCCGTACAATTTGGGATCGGTGACGAGAGTGTAATAATACCTCCAGTCGCCGGATTTATCGATAGAACCATAGTTGGAGGGCATTGTGACGGCTCCCGCATCGAACAAGAGGTCTGTGCCAGTATATGAGTAATCGAATGAAATGACATCCCCGCTCTCGTATTGGAGTGTTTCGTTGTAAATGCTGACAAGACCGAGAGTCAGATTGATATCATAAGAGCCGTAATGGTATGACGCGCTGACTTCGTCGCCGTAGGCGAGTGGGTTGGTGAATGTAAGCTTCCCAGTATATTCGTCCACTGCCACATTTATGGAGTTCAGTGCCAGGCCATTCTTGTAGATGACATAGCCCATGAGATTTGTGGGCCCTCTGAATCCGGGGAATATCTCCCCATGCGAGAGCCATACCTCGGTAATCTCCGGGTAATAATAGGAATAATCTGCGGTTATGATGGAGTCTGCCGGCGGTGGGGAGGAGAAAGAAATTTCTCCGATCGAAAGGTTCAGGAAGTAATCGGTGCCGTCGACCAAGAGAGAGCCATCCAGATAAAGAGTGTAGCTGCCCGGACCTATGTATTCATCACCGGGGCCATAGTCCAGGAATGCCGTCAGTTCGACGCCTGTCGAGACCAGAACGACCTCGTCGGTCACCGGGAACGAATTCGTGAACATGTGCTCGTTGACGACTTCGTCATGCTCGGACACATGTACACCGTTCTTCTGCATGGAGTGTGCGCCGGGAACGATGTTTCCGTATTTCGTGTAGAATGAGGGCAGCGGCGATTCCGAGAGAGTCTCCGTGACGTTGATGACGGAATCACCGCCGAAACTGAACTCGGGGCCTTCGGCCGCAACATTGACTGCTACGGATATCATCGTGGTCTTGCCAGCAATTTCTACGGCTACCTGGCCCTGATACGTCCCGATTCCGGAACCGATGGCTTTTGCCTTGTCCAGTTCGCAGGCGAATGAGCCGGATTGCCCCGGCTCGATGTTCAAAGCATCGGCGGACAGGTTCAGCCAGTCCCAGGTCTGGCGCGCGTAGAATTCGACCTTGAGTTCTATGGCTTGCGGTTCGCCCACCAACCTGTTCCAGATGTAGATGCCGTCATGGGTCCTCGCTGCCGGGTGGTGGACCCTCACTTCATGGACATTGAGATAACGGAGATGACCGTTCAAACGATTTCTCTCGCCCCACCCCAGAGCACCCCAGTAAGCATCTCCACCTACGGTTTTATCCTGGTCAAGCTTTCCGTTGGAATTCGTGTCCGTCCAGTCAAATGTCTCTAACCAGTAATCACCGGTTCCCTCTATGGCGCTTATCTTCAGGAACTCGCAGCCGTCCCACAGGCCAGTATCAAAAGCACGCAGCAGATTCCCATTGCGGTCAAAGAAACCTGTTCGGTTGAGCAGGATGGCGGTGTGGCCGTAACTGCTGTCTATCGTGAGAAGCTCGGGGATTATCGTCGCCTCGCCGGTTTTCCAGACGATTTCGGCGGATATGTTCGCAGTGACAGCGGTTGAACCCATGTTAGTTACCGTGAAAGCCTCTCCAAGGTTTTCCGGATGCGTATCGGAGCACACAGTCCTGACGAATGCCTCGTACTGGACGCCTGCATAATCACCCGGAACCCAAGAGGATGGATGGACTTTGGCTCCTCCGGAATTGAATGCTATTTCCGTTGAACGGCTGAGATTCATCAGGCCTGCACCCTGAACGAACGCGTCGTTGCCCAGGTCGTCCGCACCCGACATCAGAATTGTGCGGGCCACCTCCGAAGACGGACTGAAACCATTTGCCTGCCCATATGCATCGTATATGAGAGCCAGGCCTCCGGCCGTGGTCGAGGCTGTGAGAGAGTGCCCGTACATCCATAGTTCAACAAGGTTGTTGTAAGGAGCAAGGTATTGCGACTCTAGCACATATAACGGCTGGGAAACGAAACTGAAGTACGCCCCCGCCGCTACAATATCCGGTTTCGGCGTCCCCATGATGGTCGGCCCCCTTCCGGAAACGGAAATGACATCCCCATAGCAGGGATTCGGTCCTCCTTCGTATTGGGTCCCCAGGGCCCGGTAATAGAAATCGGTAGCCAGACCGGCGGTAATGACTCCAGGGGCAGAACCCGGGGAAGTAACTGTGCCGTAGCCAGGTCCCTGCTCCCCGGTTGTGGCCGTGATTGCGGTGTTTCCCGCTGAGTAATTCACAATCAGCCAGTCGATATATCTGGAAAACAAATCGAATCCTGTCTCGTAGGTAGAGGTTAAACTGAGAACGTTTGTGACAATATCGGCCTCATCTCCGGTTCCTGGCACACCGTCATAACCTTCGACGGCAAATGTCATTCCATCGAACATCGAATCGGTTATTCCGATGATTGTTGCGTCTGGCGCCTGTCCCACGGACAGAAATGCATCTGGGAAATCAGGGTGCGGCACAATTCCCTGGCCGGCTACGGCGGAAGCATGCCCAGTGCCAGCTATAGAATTCAAATCATACTCACCGAAGAATGCCACAAGGTCCCCGTTGTCTGGAATGATATTTGGGACACCGCGCTTTGTCGAAAAGATATCGGAATAGGGAATGGGTGTTATTCCATCTGACACGAAATAAATCATGCCTCCGGAAACATCCGCGAGACCATCGCCGTCAATATCCCTCCATGAGATTTCATCGCCCCTGGCGCATGCCTTTTCATCGCTGAAATCCCTGTCATGGTCAAGGTCCACAAAAACAGTATCATAATGATTGGGGGATGCCATATCCACCAGCAGGACAGCCGAATAATTGATCAAGCCCAAAGCCCTGTTTCCGTTGACATAAGTGGCAAGGTTCTCGTCCACATGCATGCCTATCCTGTAGAGCCCGCTCTGGCTGGGTATGCCGGTCACGTTGTAAAAATGAGGTGCATGGGATATTGGGTCAAAGCCATACTGAATGAACTGGCCAGCCGGTATGTAATCCCTGTATCTGACTTCGTACCCTGAAGCGGTTCCCGTGCTTCCGTCATTTCCAGGCGCATTGAAGTTCAGCTTCACCTGCCCATCATGGTCGCCCGTTGCGGTCACCAGTGTAATACCCAGGGGCGCGACCATGTCGTTCTTGGCGGATGCGAATGTGCTAATCGGCAGGCCGCCAAGAAGGTTGGCGTCGTCCCTGGCACGAACCGCAAAGTAGAACTGCTCGCCCGCTGTCAGACCAGTAATGTTCAGGAACTCTGTCTGCCCTGGCGATTTGGCAGTATCCATGGTCATGCCGTTGGCATCATCGAACTTCTGCGGTGTGTCTATAGGTGAGGTTGACCATTTTATTGTATATGGCACCGTATTGTACAACTGGCCGACCGTACCGTCATCGCCCGGCGCCGTCCATGAAAGCATGACCGAACCATGGATTGCCCCGGTCTCGGCTGTCAAAATCACTGTGGCGGGCGGTGTGACATCATTGCATGCTACTGCCGAACTGCAAGCGCTCATAATCCCCAGGTTTCCGGCTTCGTCCATCGCTTTTATGGCAAAGTAAGTCGGTGTCGTTAAACTCAGAAACGGGACACCTGCGCCATATCCGAATTGATAAGTTTCAACCTGGCCAGCCTGTTTCGGAATGTTCCATCTGAGTTCCGAAAGCATCCCACTGTAATTTGGGTCCGCCCATATCCATTCAGCAGCTGTCGAGAATTCTGCTTCAGAGGTTATTGGGTTCGATGAGTACTTGACGACGTAGCGTTTGGCGTTGCCTGTTGTTTCATCGTCGCCTGGCGCTGTGAAATTCATGTACACCATGCCGTGAAGCGTCCCGGTCTCGACGGTCAGGCCAGTCACCTGCGCGGGGGCTATTTCGTCCAGTGCTACAAAGCTGGAAGTGCCGGCGATGTCGCCGAGCCGCCCGAGCTCGTCAATGCCCCTGAGGGCGAAATTGATTGGCACCATTCCTGTGTAATTGTAGTAAGCCAGCAGGGAGTCGCCGGCCTGGAGCGAGGTGACCATGCCAGTGTAATTGTAAAACGCCCACAGGGTTTCGCCTGTGTACATCAGCCAACCGCCAATGAACTTGATCCATCCCGTCGTGTAGTTGCATTCGTAGTCGGTGCCTTCCTCCAGCTTGTACATCTCCACGTCGAAGTAATCATAATAAATGTTAATATCCTGGAGATTCTCATTTGCAAGGAATAAACCATCAACTATTTCATCGTCATAGGTTGACGTATATGCCAATTCATTCTCAATCGCTGAGGTTCCTATTCCCCAGCCTATGAGATTTAACTCGCTCGTCGGGGCGTCGAAGGTGTACTCAGTGCCCTGCTGCAACTTCTGGAGCGCCCACGAACCGGCATTGTCGTACCCGCGATAGAGTGTGAGGCCGGCCGTGTTGATGTTATCCAAGTACCAGGGGCCATCCTCGGTCCCGTCGCCGATGGCCGGTCCGTATACAGTTTCGTTTGCCACCGGGAACATTATCATATTATCCAGGCCGGTGGTGACGCGCGCAGTTTGTGCAGTCCCCGGAGTGGCTGGAATGGGCAACGAAGCATCGGGTATCACGGTGGCAGAGTCCCAGTCTGTCTGGGTGATTATGGGATTGGGGGAGTACCTGCCCTCGTACCTTGCGCAGGCGCTTCCGATAGTGCCTTCATCATGTGGTGCGGTCCAATTGAGTATTACACCTGTATGGTCCGCCCCGATTGCTGTTGCCGCGATGCCTGATATCGCCTCGGGCCCGGCTGTATCTTTCGTCACGGTGGCGGGAACTGTGTTGGACACAGCGCCCCAGTTGCCTGCCTCGTCAACAGCCACCACTGCGAAATATAAGCCCTTGCCTGCTTCGAGATCTGCCGCAAGCATGCACTCAAAAGCGCCGGAATTGGCCGGGACTATGATGTTCTGAATCTCGGTGGAAAGGTGCCTGAAGCAGTGAATGTTGGCTATCGGCAAGGAGGAGTAACGGATCAAGTACGAGGAGGCGGCTCCGGCAGCGCCGTCGTCCCCTGGCGCTGTCCAAGAGAGGAAAACCGTGCCGTGGTCCTGGCCGGGCACCGCTGTCAAATCGGTGATTGTTGATGGGGGTAACGAATCCTCCTTGGCCGTCGCAGTCGCGCTGTTCGATATCGGCCCCAGGTTCCCGGCCTCGTCCTTGGCCCGGATTGCGAACACATAGGGCTTTCCCGGAGTGAATCCATCAAGTACGAAGGATTCCGGTTCTCCGGCAGATTCCGGTTCCCAGTCGTTAAAATAACTTGGAAGTGAGAGCCACTCCGATTCCGTGTTGATTATCATATCGTAAAATTCAGTATAATTAAGCTCCCGCTCCGCACTTGTATTGACGAACCAGGTGTTTTTCGTGTTGCCGCCGCTTAATAGATACTGGCTCATCGAATTGAAGTCAAAAACAATAGGCCAGTTGTAATACGGGGAACTTGCATTTGTGTTCCTCGCCTGGCGTCCCTGCAGGTCCGGGTTGCCGAAATCGATGCCATAGGGCACCGCGACCTTCACATCCTCACCGGTGAATCCATTTGCCCAGGCTTCAACAGTTCCGTGCTGCCAGGCATCGAAAATAGAAGCAGGCTGAAGGCCCGGGTCGCTATTTTCTCTGTCGATTGGGGATTCGCCATCACTTGTCGAGAGCATCTCGGAAATGTCAGGGTGGATGTATACGCCGAGGACACTGGGTAGTCGGGAGATGCTATCCAGGTACTCACTTGGCACATCCAGAGTGATGAACGGCCAGGATGTCCCACCGCTGGATTTAACAACACTATATTGGTAAATTCCAGAGAGGTCATATGCCAGTTGAGACATGTCATTTGAGAATATCGTAATCCTGACCATTCCCTTTGGAACAGAGACATTGCTGAGATAAGTTCCTTCAAAAGGAAGGCATGTATCATCGATGTCGGTACTCGGAGAGGGGCCATCAGGAATTCCATCGGGTGAATCTGACCTGTTGCTGGAAACTCCAGTCCCTAAAGATGAAATAATCAGAAACAATATCACACAAAAGCTAGAAATTCTGTTTACAGATTTCATTTTGACACCCCAACCAATATTCCAACGCCCGCGTATATGAAATAAGATTGATTTTATGAATTATCCTGTTTCATATATGCCTGCTAACTTGAAGTAAAACATATTACTTAAATCCTTTGGAAAGAACTGTTTGAGCCACATGTTAACCTGGCTATAGGCAATTTCATCGAATGATGTTATCGAGGATGCACTTCGGCCTACTGCCTTTTTGTTTCCTCTTTGAAATTGATGCCAATCTTTGAAAGCTCGTTCAGTATGGGGTTGTAAATGCCTGGGGAAACAGGGATAGACACTCCGGCCTGGGTTATCTTGCCTTCCAGTATCATACGGACCGCAATGGCTGCCGGGAGGCTCACAGTCCTGGCGATGGAAGTGTCGCCGCCAATCTCCCCGAAATCGAGGAGCGTGGAGGTTATGCTTTCCTTCTTTCCCTTGAATTCGGCGGTGAACTCGTGGTGCATCACAATCATGTCGCGCTCTTTCTTCCCGAGAGTCATCTTCTCCAGGGTCAGGACGTTCATCCAGTCAAGCGGGTTATCCCTGTCCTTCGGAAGCGGTTTCTCAGAGAATAGGCCGAGCCATTCGAGTCTCTTGATTACCGTGGCATAGGGCTTGAGCCCGAGGAACTTTGCAGTGGCAGCGGGAAGGTCATCCTTTGGCTTTGCTTTGACCAGGTGCCTCAACAGGTCGGCATAGGTCTTGCCTTTGAATCCTCTGGGTGCCTTCTCTTCAAGCAGCCCCAGAGCGACAATGTTCCTCATGGTCTCGCACCATCCGGGCATCCTGAATGTCCCTCTATACACGGTCTTTGCATGCTTCAATCCGTAGATGTCCTTGTAGGGCACCGAATTCCTGTTCGGGTAGTTCTCGAACGCGCCGACCCCTGGCACGTTCTCTATCCTGTAATTCTCGAACAGCTGCTCGCCAGGGTATTCACGTATCTTACCGTTCTCGAGCCATTTTGAGGGATTCTTGGATGCCAGCAAAACACCTCTCGGAGCCCATGAGAACTTGTAGCCGAAAGGGTTGTTGTTGGCCTCAAAGGCCTGCAGCGCGCCGGTGGTGGACCTGAAGCTGGTGACCTTCCCGCCGCGCTTCTCGACGCTGTGGATGATTCTCATCGCGGACATGTGGTCGATGCCGGGGTCCAGCCCGGCCTCGTTGAGGAATACCAGGTGCTTGGCTTTAGCCTTTTTGTCCAGCGCCCGCATCGCATCGCTGACGTAAGAAGTCGTGACCAGATGCTTGTTGAACTCCAGGCAGGCGCTTGCGACTTGAACATGGTAAGTGTAAGGAAGGAGGCTCACTGCCAGGTCATGGTCCTTCACCATCTTCCTCAATGCGTCTCCCTGTTCGACTGTCCAGGCTACGGCCTTTCCGTTCTTGTCCTTCCCAATCAACGCTTTCGCCTTACTCACCGTGCGGCTCGCTACGGTCACCTTGAATCCATGTTCCAGGAGATAGACGACCATCGGTCTTGCTACCAGTCCTGCACCGAGTACCAATACTTTCTTCATGTTCACACGCACTCTTGCCCTGCGCTCAGGGCGGCAATGGATACCCGTCCATTTAGATAAGGGTTACCGCAACCAAAATATAAATCTCTGTCACCTTGCCGGAGACAATCTGCCAGTTAATCAGCATCGGGATGTCAAAATGTCACAGATGCTGTTCCAGGTATTTGTAATCCGGCGTCAGCTGGCCTTTGTGGACTATGATGCATTTTTTAATCTCGAACGGAAGCCTCAGCATGGCGAATTCCTCGTTGTAGTCCGCCTTCGCGATTGCTGCCACGAACGGCATGAGCTGGTTCCCGAAGAAAGTGGACGAGTCCCTGGGAAGCATCGCCGGCAGGGTGTCCACCGCCATGATGACAGGGCCCTCGCCCTCCCACCCGTACACGATGTCGTCCTGGTCGGCCAGATAAACGTATGAGGGGAGCCCGGGGTCGCTTGCCTCGACCGTGCATTGGATGGAGCCCTCGATGTCGCACGTGATGTCGCCTATCACTTTCAGCCGGGATTTCATTGTCCAGTTGTTTTTCACCCAGTCCTTGGTCACGAGCATGGGGTATGCCGGTGTCCAGTAAATGCAGTTGACCAGGATGCTCAGATGCTCCAGGTACTGCGAGAATACTCCCTCATACTTCTCGGGATGCTTGAAATAATCCTGAAGGTCGAATTTCTGGGACTCATCCTTTGTGACAACCATATCCCGTTCATAGAATACGACCTTGTAAATGACATTCCGCGAGTATTCGCCATTGTTCATGAACGCGGCCAGTTCATCGGGCTCTATTTCCTCGACCGGCAGGATGTCAAGAATCTCCTGGGCGCCTTTGGAGACATTTCCGTAACCGGCGAATCCCACCACCATCGGCCCCAAAGACTCCGGGAGCCCCTCAGTTTCGATCCATGTTGCCACAACCTCGAGCGCGGCCCTTGCTTCGTCCAGGCTGCCGTAGGATAAAGGCCGCTTAAGCCCTAGGAACGGTGTTTTCAGGCCTTCCCAATCCAACCGCCGCCCGTATGTGTACAAGGTTTCCAGCATCCCTGCGAGGCCGGCATAGTTCCCAAAGAAAATGAGCCTCTGGTTCTTGTCATTGGTTATCTTCTCGTAATCCAGCAGTGTGCCGCCCTTTGACATCAGCTTGCGAAGCATCGGCATGTTGTGCTTCTGGCCTTTTATCGTGTGAGAGAAGAACAGGTTCGCCTGGCCTTCGTTGAAGAATTGCTCAGGGAATTCCTTGATGCCGAATACCACGTTGCATGAGGACAGGTCTTCCTGGACCTTTGCTCCTGCCTCGATATAGTCCTCATCGGTGAAAATGCGAATCCTCGAAGGCTGGATGTGAACCTCGATGCCGTGGTGGACCAGATCCCTCACATGCCTCGGGGCGAGCGGCGCCCTGCGCTCCCATTCGTTCTTGTCCTCCCTTCGTATTCCGATTACTGGATGCATTCGTTCGCCTCCTGATGCCGTCCCCTAGCATTTAGCATTAGATAAGGGTTATGAATAAGGGGTTCATCCTCCGAGGCATGCCTGAGAAAACAAGGAATATCATTCTGGCATCTGCATCGCCCAGGCGTGCAGAGCTTCTCGCTTCGGTGTTAAAGGTTTTCCAGGTTTGCCCCAGCAATATAGAAGAAAAACACATGGCTGGAGGGTCCCCTGAAGATGCTGCGATGGCCAATGCAATGGGAAAGGCGCAGGAGGTATCGGCCCGGAATCCCGGGGCCATAGTCATCGGGGCTGATACGCTCGTGGTCCTTGACCGGCACATTTTTGGAAAACCTTCGGATGCCCGGGACGCTGTCGATGTTCTTACAAAACTCTCGGGCAAAAAGCATAGGGTGATAACCGGCGTGGCTGTGGTTTGTTGTGAAAAGTCAATCGGGGATTTCGCGACCAGCGAAGTGACATTCAAGGCTCTGGATTCTGCTGCGATAGAGAAATATGTTGCTGAGAAAAGGCCGCTGGACAAAGCCGGTGCATACGGCATCCAGGAAGTGATGGATTATTTCGTGGAAAAATTGGAGGGGGATTACAACAATGTGGTGGGCCTGCCGACCGACCTTGTTGCGAGGATGGTCACTGATATGATAATGTTAACTTCGCCCTGAGGACAAAGTTTAATAGAAATATCAACATCCCCCGTGCTAAGGGGGGTTAATCTGCCTTGTGAAGGGGATTTGACCCGGTAGGAGGATACTGAATGATAACATTTAGCGACAGGCAACTGAAGATACCGAAGATGACCAAACCGGTCTATCTCGTCACTGGCGGAATGTCCAAATTTGCTAGGGCATTCCCCGACAAGAGGACTGAAGAGATATGCATTGACTCGCTCACCGAGGCGGCCAGGTTCATTGACATGACACCGGCCCAGCTCAAGAAATACATACACACCTGTTACTATGGCCACTTCGCGGACCATTTCGGCGACCAACTCCTTGGCGAGGCCGTCATCCATGACCGCCTGGGCCTGGACCCGCTCGGCAACATCGGGGTAAAGACCGGCGGAGCGACCGGTGGCTCGGTTTTCTGGGAGGCCTACAAGACCATTGCATCTGGCTACTCGGACTGCGTGTTGGCCATGGGATGGGAGAGAATGGATGAGGTCCCCACAGACGAGGGGAATAACCTGATTTCGTGCGCCGCGGACAAGGATTGGGAGACACCCATGGGTCACATCTACACAGGTTATTACGCCGTGATGGCTCAGAAATACTGGCAGGTCTTCGGCAAGGAGGAAGATTCGTTCAGGAAGACAATGGCTGAGATTGCAGTCAAGAACCGAGGATACGCCAGGATGAACCCCCATGCCCAGGGGCCGATGGACATAACGGTGGAAGATGTTCTCAACTCGCCCATCGTTGCATATCCGCTCAGGGCCCTGGACTGCTGCCTCATGAGCGTCGGGGCGGCCTGCGGGATACTGGCGGATGAGAAGACCGCCTACGAGATGACAGACAACCCGCTGAGGATTGATGTCTCTGCGGCCAGTCACACCCTCAGGGTCGCCGACAGGCGCAACATGGAGATTCCGCTGCTGCCCAATGAGACCAAGGAGCAGTACGCGGACCTGGGACAGAGATTCCCCGGTGGAGACAGGTATCCCGGGTTCAGCGGATTTTTGGCTGCCAGGATGGCGGCATACTACGCTTACAGGATGGTAGGTATTCACGATGTGAACGAGGACATGGACCTTGTGGAACTGCATGACGCATTCACCATCAGCGATATCCAGACATACGAGGACATCGGCATTCGGCCCTACGGAGAGGGCAGGACATACGTGGAATCCGGCGACTGCTACCATACCAACCCGAAGACCGGGGAGCCGGGAAAACTTCCGGCGAATCTCTCCGGAGGACTCATCGGCAACATGCATGCGGTCGGAGCAACCGGCATAATGCAGATTGTTGAGGTTGGCCAGCATCTCTGGAACCGCTGGGGCGAGATGCACGGCGATGAAGCGAAATGGGAACGATTTGGCCGCGAGAAACCAAAGGACTGGAAGAACCTCCAGGTCCAGGGCGCCAAGCGCGGGTTGGCAATCAGCCATGCCGGCGTTGGTTCCCATGTCACCTGCACGATACTGCAGCATCCGGACCATGTTCTTGAAGGGGGGACGTTACAATGAAAAAGGAACATCTGGCATCGAAAGANNGAGAAGACCGGAAAGCTCATGGGAATCACCAACCCCAGGGACATGACATACATTCATTCATACGGCGGCGAAGCAATATTCTTTGAAAGCCTGGGAAAAGGGAAGCTCATGGCCAGCAGGTGCGACAACCCAGATTGTGAATCCAAGGGATCTATATTCATGCCCTTCAGGATACACTGCCCGGACTGCCTGATGAAGAACACAGTTATGGACATTACCGACAGGGCCAAGGAAAAGGCCATAGTCCACTCCTTCATGATAACCGAGAGGACCGGGGCTTTCAACACCCTCCCGACTCCCATAAAATTCGTGAACGTGGAGTTCGAAGGCGTTTGCACGATACTCATGGGCGCGCTCATCCGCGGAGAGCCGAAGATTGGTATGCGCGTGGTGCCGATATTCAAGACGAAGGACCCTGACTACATCATCACCGACATGCTTTGGGTCCCGGCAGACTGGCCTGCGAAGGATCTGCCCGAAGGGTACAGCTATTGAGCGGGAACGCCAGGCCGAAACCGGCCTGGCATTTTTCCATTTTACTTTTCAGATTTCCAGAAATATTAAATATTGATGCTGTATCAGCCTTCATCCTGGCACCAGAATAAACATGAAAAACCAACAGAAACAACATTCCGTCCCCGGACGGAATGAAAGCCGTCGTAGCTCAGCCTGGTGGAGCGGCTGACTGTTAATCAGCAGGCCACAGGTTCAAATCCTGTCGACGGCGTTTTTTATTTGTCCAAAAGCAAATAAAAAACAAAAAATAAAAAATTCGTCTAATTCTGAATTGTTTACAATATGAACCTAAGAATTAGACAGAACCGACAAACTAGCGAATCCCAGCTGCATCCAAACTGAGTCTGTTTGTCGGCGTTTGCATTGAATCGTTTCATCATCCTTTCGCTAAGTATATTTGTCGGCGTTTGCATTGAATCGTCTCATCATCCTTCGCATTGCATCTTGCAACCATATTGCAATGTAGGGACAATTAGTTTAATGCAACCACACCCCGGTCTCAGATACATTTATCATTCTCAACCACATCATATGGTCATGGACCACGGCCACCTGTTCCGCAGGATGTTCCATCTATGCGCCCCGGCCATTCTCGTGTATTACCTTCTTCCGGGGAAAGTTTTCGGGGTTCCGAGGGAGGCATGGGTCCTCGCGGTACTCCTTGGCCTTCTGGTCATCGAAGCGATGAGGCTCTTCACCGGCCGGGCTTTCTTCGGCCTGAGGGAATATGAGAAAGGGCAATTGTCCGCCTTCGCATGGGCCGGCATAGGTGTCACTATTGCCTTTCTGTTTTTTCCGATGCCGTTCGTTGTGTGTGCGGTTTTTGGCCTGGCATGGACCGACCCGCTTATAGGGGAGATGCGCAGGAGAAAATTGATGAGGTACTATCCGGGCATCCCGCTGATAATCTATTTTTGCATATCCGCATCATGCCTTCTGGCAATCTCCGGATTCACCAAAATACAGGTTGTCATTCTTAGCATAGTGGGAAGCATCGTCGCTATTTCGGTTGAGAAGCCGAAACTTCCGATCGATGACGATTTTCTGATGCTGGTCGTACCACTGGCAGCAGTAACAATAATCAATTGGTACATGAATTTCACCGGTTTGGTATAATTGACCAGACGGATTGAAGTGCAATAATGTCAATTAACAAAATGGTAGAAACATTTATAGGTAAGAAGGGAATATTGGGTATAGGTGAACAAATGGCTGTAGGATTTGTATTGATTTCAACAGCACCAGCAAAGGAACATGAGGTTTACAACGAACTCCTGAAGGTAAAGGAGATCGTCGAACTTCACCCGCTGTTCGGTGAATATGACCTCATCGCCAAGATCGAGGCGGACGACTTCAATGTCCTGGGACAGGTAGTCGTGGACAAAGTGAGATCGATACCCGGCGTAATCGATACAAAAACGCTTACAGGCATGAAATTCTGAGGTGTGAACATGGAATTCGACATAATGTGGACATTCATCCTGATATTCCTCATGATTTTTGGATTGGGATTGCTCATCGCAGGCATATTTACAGTGTATTTCGGCAGCGGAAAGAGTCGGGGGATCGGCGCGGGCCTCCTTGTCGGTGGAATAGTGCTCGCTCTCCTGGTATTCCTGATGGATTACATGAACATAATAATGCCGGCAGACATGTACCTGTGGAAGGATGTTGTCTTCCCAGGTCTCATCTGGCTTGGGGCAGCAATCGTCGGCGGACTTGCAGCTGTGGGAATGTTCCTGCTCGCAATAATGAAATCCTAGATTGGCATGCATAGGAACGGATAATTTATTTCAAAAGCACAGCCATGGCACTGGTTATTTCCGCCTGTCGTGTGCCGTGCAATATAATTATTCTTTCTTCTTTTTGTAATATTGCTTCGCAGCCATCACCAGTCCCAGATGAACCTTGGATGGGTTCCCGGGGCGGGATTTGAACTCAGGATGAAACTGTGTTGCCATGAAAAAAGGATGGCCAGCCAGTTCGGCAACCTCCATCCTCGAGCCATCTTTGGAACGTCCGGTGAACCTCAATCCGGAGGCTTCGATATTTTTTATGAATAATGGATTGACCTCAAATCTGTGCCTGTGCCTCTCCGATATCTTTGTCTTGCCAGAATAGAGCTTGGCTGCCATGCTTCCTTTGTTCAATGTGACATCGTGAGCGCCCAGTCTCATTGTCGCGCCCATGTCCCTTACGCCTTTCTGCTCGGGAAGGATGTCGATGACAGGATACTTCGACTTTGGATTGAACTCGGAGCTGTTGGCATCCTTCAGCTTCATCACGTTCCTGCTGAATTCTATGACTGCCAACTGGAACCCGAGGCACACCCCGAGGATCGGTATACCACTTTCCCTGGCATACCGTATAGCGTTTATCTTACCTTCGACACCTCTGTCGCCGAATCCGCCGGGGATGAGGATCCCGTCGAACCCGCGCAGAAGTTTTTCATATCCCTTTTTCTCCAGGTCTTCGCCCTCTATCCACCGCAAGTTAACTTTAACCTGGGCCTCGGCCGACGCATGGTGGAAGGCTTCGATGTGGCTGATGTAGGAATCCTTGAGCTCGGTGTATTTCCCCACCACCGCGATTTCAACTGTCGATTTCGGATTCATCAGATTATGGACGAACGCATCCCATTTCTTCATATTGGCCTTCGGGCGGTCTATCTTCATCTTCCTGAGTAGGTAATCAGTTATCCCTTGCTTGTCGAGAATGCTTGGCACCAGATAAATCGACTCGGCATCCGGGGCGCTCACCACGGCTTCCAGAGGCACATCGCAGAACAGGGATATCTTCCGTTTGATGTCATATTCAATCGGCTCCTTCCCCCTGGCCACAATGACGTTGGGGATGATCCCGATGGCCCTCAGCTCCTTGACAGAATGCTGGGTCGGTTTCGTCTTTTGCTCTCCGACCGAGCCCAGGACCGGAACAAGAGTGGTGTGAACGAAGATGCAGTTCTCGTCGCCTCCAGATTCCCTGTTCAGCTGCCTTACGGCCTCAAGGAATGGCATGGATTCGATGTCGCCCACAGTCCCGCCGAGTTCAACAAGCGTGACGTCGGCTCCCGAGGACTCGCTCACCTTCTTAATCCTCTCTTTGATCTCATTTGTGACATGGGGAATGATCTGGACGGTCTTTCCAAGGTAATCCCCCCTGCGCTCCCTCTCAATCACTGTTCTGTAAACCTTCCCGGTGGTGATATTGTGGTCGCTGGACAGTTCCACATCGAGGAATCTCTCGTAATTTCCGAGGTCAAGGTCGGCCTCTCCGCCGTCGTTTAGAACATATACCTCGCCGTGCTGGTATGGGTTCATCGTCCCTGCGTCGCAATTCAGGTAGGGATCGATTTTCACCGCTGTGACCTTGAGGCCCCTGCCGACCAGCAATCGGCCTATCGAAGAAGCCGTTATCCCTTTTCCCAATCCGGACAAAACACCGCCCGTGACTATTATGTATTTCATCATATCACGGGCGTTGCAGATAGCCGACCAACCTTTTAAAGGTTTAGATACAGTCAACCGACATGAAGGCTCTTCGAGGCGAATTGCGGGTCTGTCGTGAGATTCACCCTGAGCCGTCGGAGGCCTGTCTCATCGCCCGGACTGGGCATGTGGGTCAGATGCACTTCGCATCCCTTAAGGTCGCCAAGCTTTTCCATGGCATACTGTGCCGTCGGATTCGCTGCGGCGCTGATGCTCAATGCAATGAGCGTGTCGTTTAGGTCCAGGCTTACGGCCTTCTCTTCCAGTATCTGTCTTTCAAGAATGCCTATGGAAGCAATGATGTTCGGAGAAATCAAATGGATGCGGTCAGGCACCTCCGCAAGCACCTTTATCGAATTCAGAACCATGCTGGAAGGCGCGCTCATGAGGAGTGAGCTTTTACCGGTCAGTATCTTTCCGTTCCTGAGTTCAATCGCGGCTCCCGCAGATATTCCGAACTCTGCTCCGGCCTTCCTCGCAGCCTCCTCGGCTGCTTTTCTGGCCGGCTCGACCACCGAGCGGTCCTCGGGTTTTACACCGGTCTGCTCCATCAGATGCTCGGCCAGCTTGACCGTGGTTTTGCTTATGAAACCGAGCATGAACTCGCTGTTGTACCGGAAAACGCGCCGGATGATCTCCTGTTTGGCGGCATACTGGACTGCTTCGTCATCCACAATGCCGAAACCTGCCATGTTCACGCCCATGTCTGTTGGAGAGTTGTAAGGCGATTCGGCTTCCATTATCTTTTCCAGTATCCGTTTCAATACCGGGAATACCTCCACGTCCCTGTTGTAATTTACAGTTTCCACGCCATAGGCCTTCAGGTGATACGGGTCTATCATGTTGAAATCCCCGAGGTCGGCGGTCGCGGCCTCATAAGCAACATTTACCGGGTGCTTCAGCGGGATGTTCCATATCGGAAAAGTCTCGAATTTTGAATAACCCGATTTGATGCCCTGTTTGTAATCATGGTACATCTGGGAAAGGCAGGTGGCCAGTTTACCGCTGCCCGGTCCCGGGGCGGTGACTATTACGAGGGACTTCTTGGTAGGCACATATTCGTTCTTCCCGTAGCCCTCGTCGCTGACAATCAAATCAACATTGCTCGGATAGCCCTGGGTGTGCATGTGGGTGAATACGCTGATGTCCCGCCGCTCCAGCTTGTTCTTGAAAACATTGACGGCAGGCTGGTCCTGGAATCTCGTAATGACAACCGCGGTGATGTCGATGCCCCAGTCCCTCAGGTCGTCAATGAGCTTCATGGCATCCGCATCGTATGTGATGCCGAAATCCGCCCGGATCTTCCTCCTTTCGATGTCGCCGGCATAGATGCAGAGAAGAATGTCTGCGCGGTCCTTCAGCTTTTGAAGCAGCCGCATCTTGACGTTCGGGTCGAACCCCGGCAGAACCCTCGAGGCATGCATGTCGTAGATTATCTTCCCGCCGAACTCAAGGTAGAGTTTGTTCTCGACCTTGTCCATCCTTTTCATTATCGCATCGGTCTGTTCCTTCAGGTATTTTTCATTGTCAAAGCCTGTTCTGTTGAGCATTTTATGCACCGCAATTCGGACCATTGGCATCGAAATTCGGAATGTCGTATGCGCGGTCCCGCATATGATGGTCTAGGCGGTTTTAAAGATTGCCCTGCGCACGCATGGTTTTGGTACCGGAAGATGCCAAATGTTTTATCCTCCGCGGTTATTTGCATCGGCATCGGTGAGTGAATGAAGACCTCCAACATAAGCGGATTTTATAAAATGGGCATGAAAGAGAGACTGCAAATCGTGAAGGATTTCGCAGGTCTGACCGATGAAGAAGCCAGCATGATCGGCGGAACCGGGATTCTCGACCCTGCGAAGGCAGACAGGATGGTCGAGAATGTAATCGGCACAATGCCAGTGACGCTGGGAATTGCAACCAACTTCATCGTGAACGGAAGGGAGGTCCTCGTACCGATGGCGACCGAGGAGCCGTCCGTCATCGCTGCCGCCTCGAATGCGGCAAAGCTTGCCAGGGAGACCGGCGGATTCAGGGCGGAGTCCACCGAGCCAATCATGATCGGCCAGATCCAGCTCACGCATCTTAAGAACCCGGACGTCGCGATGAAGTCTATACAATCCCATAAATCCGAATTGCTTGAGCTTGCCAATTCCAAAGACCCGATGCTGATCAAGCTGGGGGGTGGGGCAAGGGACCTGGAGGTCAGGAAGATCGAGACCAAAGCCGGCACTATGCTGATTAACCACCTGATCGTGAATTGCCTGGATGCCATGGGTGCAAATGCCGTCAACACGATGGCTGAAGCTATCTCACCAAGGATAGAGGAACTGACAGGCGGCAAGGTCTATCTGAGAATCATCTCAAACCTGGCAATCCACCGGCTGGCGAAGGCACAGGCTGTGTTTTCAAAGGAATCGCTGGGAGGGGACGAAGTGGTCGATGCAATCCTGGAAGCGTACGCATTTGCCGCGGCCGACCCATTCAGGGCAGCCACCCACAACAAGGGGATAATGAACGGAATCGACGCGGTGGTGCTGGCAACTGGCAACGACTACAGGGCGATCGAGGCCGGGGCCCATGCATATGCCGCTTACAAACAGGGCGGATACACGCCGTTGACCCATTACGAAAAGAATGATGCCGGTGACATCCTGGGAACTATCGAATTGCCGATGGCGGTCGGCCTTATCGGGGGAGCCACAGCGGTCCATCCGACAGCCAAAGCCTGCGTCAGAGTGCTCGGCATCAAGAGCGCCGCTGAACTTGGCCAGATCATTGCATCGGTGGGGCTGGCCCAGAATTTCGCGGCCCTCAAAGCGCTCGCAACCGAGGGCATTCAGAGAGGTCACATGTCATTGCATGCAAGGAACATCATCGCCATGGCAGCCGAGAAGGCCGGTATCAAGCCCACTCCGGAAATGGTGGATAAGATAACCGAAATTCTCATCAAAGAGAAGAAGGTCCGCATGGACAGGGCCGAGGAATTGCTCAGGGAGCACGCCGGATGAATACTGACAGGGCAATAGAGTTCATACGGAAAAATGGAAACAGGTTCGAGCAGGCGAGGTTGGACCACACCCTCGGATTGGGGTTTGACCCGGGGAGTGTAATGGCCGGATTTTCACAGCTCCAGAATCCTGACGGAGGGTTTCCCTACGCGGATGAAAAGGGGTTTCCAAGCTGCCTGAGCAACACGACCATGGCCCTCCATACTTTGCTTGAGTTGGAATTGGTAAACGAGAAAACGACAAAGTTGACAATTGGTTTTTTCAAGAAAATGCAGAAGGACAACGGGACATGGGAGGAGAATGAAAAGGTAAAACCCCTTAACCCGCCTTTCTGGGACATGCCCGGCGATGAGAAAACCACGATATGGCTGACCGCGGACGTTGCAGACCTTCTTCAGAGGTCTGGAAACCCCGTTCCCAAAAAAACAATCGACTACCTGGCAGGACTGCAAGGGCCGACGGGAAGGCTCAAAGGGTTCTACCATGCCACATGGATAGCTCTTTCGGTTTTCGGAAGGAAAGGCCATTACAACAGGAAAATATGGTCGGGCGCGCTTGCATTTCTCGAGAGCGAGGATATCAGCGACTGGGACGCGTCCTGCATCGCTTGGTGCCTTGATTCGATGAAGCATGGCGGAGTAGGAAAATCTTCAAAATTGTGGGACAAACTGAAAAGCCAGCTTTCCGCCACGCAGGAGCAGGACGGCGGTTGGCCATCAGAGGGCGGAGAAACAATGAGGCCGAGGGATGCCAATTCAATACTTTCGGCACTGATGGGTATTGACTGAATTAACCCGATTTTCTTAGTAGGTTTAACCATCAATATTATATACAAGCATGACTTCCCAGCGAATCACCTCAAATACAAAGGGCAATAATTCTTTGGTCTTGAGGAAAAGTGAATCCAAAATGGAAAAGTGATACACATGCGAAACGAAGTTATGGGAAAGACAATGGCCATATTCATGGTCATGGCAATGATAGCGACAGCAACAGTAACTCTAATACCTGTTGTAAATGCTGCTGTAGGAGTAGGAGACACGCAGATAACTGGTATTGTTAAGAGTGCAGATACATTTTCCCCTATAAATGGCGTGAAAGTCGAATACAATGGAATCAACACTGGCAATAAATCCGTAGCTTACACAGGGTCTGATGGGGTTTTCAAAATGGGAGTCCAGTTCGGCATTCCAGAAAATTATACTCTTTTATTCACAATTGAAGGGTACAATTCACGGTTGCGCAACATTGGTAATACTTCCTTTGTAGGTGTATCATCTGATACTGGCACAACCTACCTGTCTCCGAAATCAGAAGTGAAAGGAAAGATTTATATCAAGGACACCACCACCCCACTTGCAGGTGTGCAGGTATTCATAGAGGGAAATGACAAGCCAGTACTTTCCGATACGAACGGCAAGTTCTTCGCATACTCGAATTTGAACAACGTTGACATCAACTTCTACAAGAGCGGTTATTACTCGTCCGATGCCAACAATGTGTTGGTAGATGACTCCTCGTACGAAGACATCTACTACATGGAGAAAATCACCCCGCAGCCGACAATCGAGGTTTGGGGCCGTGTATTCGAAGAGGGCACGCACACATTGGTCGATGGTGCCCGTGTTTCCATTTCCGAAGGCGATGACAAGTGGATCACCACGATGAGCGACGAGGATGGGCAATACTCAATGATGGCATACCCAGGCAACTATCAAATAAAGGCATCAAAGGAAGGATATTTCACAACCTTCAATACCTCTCTCTTCTTCTCGGTACCCACTGTTGCAGCTCAGAACTTCGCCATACAGGACATCGAACTCGATAAAATTGACACAATCGACAGATGGTTCAACGGTACAATCTCCTGCAAGGACTCGGGCAATGTCAGCGGCGCGGTTGCGTCATTGCGCAGCACAGACGGAAAGTATCTGATAAGCTCACAGGTTAACTGGATTGGTATTTACAGCCTGGAATTCTATAACCCGCCCGTGGACGTGACTTTCAGCCTCGTTGTCGAGAAAAATGAATATTTCACAAACGTGTCCTACACCGGTATAACTACTGGAGCAATCAACAAAAATGTCAACCTTACCCCTATCATCCCGGTGCACAAACTATACGGGTTCATCTACGATGCCGAAACCAAATCCAAAATACAAGGTGCTTCTGTAAATATATACTCTAAAGAGTACTTACATACCCAAACAAACACATCCAAAGATAACGGATACTATCAATTCATGGTGCACAACAATTCCAACTTCTGGCTGGTCGTTGATGCGGATGGCTATCAATCGGTGATTCGATCCGCAGATGCGATTACAAAAGCCAAATACATTGAATTCGGCCTGCGCCCGTCCGGTTCAGACGTTGTGGAGATAACATATGAATTTGCCGACTGGAACACTGTCCATGTGAAGAAAATCAATAAAATTACAGTGGACAATATCTCCGCCCGTTGGAATGCCGACATGAAATACGACATGGGTCCGATAGGCCTCTCAATAAACGATGGCATATTGGACAATGATGATGTAACTGCCTGGGAAAAGTACCTTAAGGCAAAAGGCATAGAACAGCGGGATACTGAGGATTTCCTCACGCTGAATAATACACATTACAAATTGGACACAGCGAATTATTCAGTGACGATTGATGGAGCAATCGGACCTGTATCGGCCGATGCCACGATTTACATAAACAGCACTTACAATTACACAATCGCCAGTGCCCTTGAGAACCCGGACTCTGACATCTTCGAGCTTGGTTTCAACGCAACCTACGACACAAAATATGTGGATTACACCAACAACATAATTCTGCCTCTAACGCCAGTAAAGTTCGAGATGACCGACAACACCACCGAGACCAATAAGGTCGTAATCTCCGGATACAACAATCCGATCAGCATAAACCCGAAGATTCATGATGGCGGCATGGAAGAAATCACAATGACTGTCGAGAAGTCCATGAACGGCACCGCGAAGGCAAAGGTGCTCAGCGGCACCCATTATGTTCTCAACAGCACATATGACCACTATTCCGTCATAGTTCCAAGGGGACCGATAAGCGGCGTCAACACAAACATAACCTTCAGCGCCCAGGAATCCACTGACAAGATCGGAGACATAACCAAGGCAAATTTCACATGGAACTTCGGCGACGGCACATTCGGTTACGGCATCACGGTAAAGCATGACTACACGAACGCCTCTATTGCAGGGGAACTGACAGTAAACCTGACCATCAGGGAGACCGGAAACAACTACACATACAGGGATATCACCGTTTCTGTCGACAGCCAGAATCCAGTGGCAGGAATAAGCGCTGTGGCGACTGACTCAGTAAATATTACATATTCGGCAGGAGCACTCACAGTCAATGAGGACAAGCCTGTCACCTTCAGCGGCAAGAGATTCACCGACGCCTACGGGATGGGCACACAGACAATAGTTGGCGCCAATTCCACGGACAGCATCGCTTCCGGAGACCTCAAGGGGGTCATTGAGAAGTGGTACTGGTCATGGGGCGAGGAGGACATGCCCGATGAAACCATCACAAAGGACGGCAACAACAACATAACTCACACATACAACAAACCCGGACAATACACCATAAACATGATCACCACGGATGTCATCGGCCGGGAGAGCGCCAACGCAACATGGACAGTCAAAGTTCTGGACATCACTGCACCGGAAGCGTCATTCATCATGAGGGACGCATCCAATACGATAGTGACCGAGGTCGTCGAGAACAAGTCATTCCAATACGACGCATCTTCGACACTGGACAACTTCGACGAGAACAGCAACCTCACCTTCGAATGGTCTTTCAACATTGACGGCGCAGTTACCAAAATGACAGGAATCGGAGTGAATTTCACATTCACAAAGGTCGGCGACTTCAATATAACTCTGAAAGCCACAGACACGGCAGGAAATTATGTGAACAAGACCAACCTTATCCATGTCAACCTAGCACAGAGGCCGAATATCCTGATGAAGCTTGGCAGCATGAAATTCAGCGCCAGCCCGGGAGAGGCCGGAAAGGCAATGACAATCTCAGTCAATATCACCAATGACGGCCAGTCAAACGCCACCGACATACAGACCAAATTCTACATCAGGAACGCTGACGGAACTGACAAAGAGATCGGAACCGCTACCACGAGCTTCCTGGCCATCGGCAGCACCGCAACAGCCTCAATATCCTGGACCCCGGGAAAGAAGGGCGACTTCTCCATCTGGGCCAACTCGACCTGCGCAGGGGAGCACAGCTCCCAGTGGTGGGACAACAAGATTGACGACTTCAGCGTCCAGAAGGTAACGGTCGATGAAGCCGCATGGGTCATGCCCGCAATTATCGTCGGCATAGTTGTCGTCATAATCGTTGTGTTCCTCGGAATGAGATTCTTCATGAAGAGCGGCACCGAGAAGGACGAGACCGGCGAGAAGCGCAAGAAGCGATAAACGGCAATGCGGCCGGCCAAACGCCGGCCGCTCCTTTTCAATTATAGTTTTAATTTTTAACTGATGGTAAGTGTTCAGTAAAATGATGTTCAAATAACGATTTTATATGTCTGGGTCTAGGGTCTGGGGTCTAGGGTTGTTAACATTTGTTTTTTGCTGGCTGTAGACAACAGCCAGCAAACCCTAGCCCCTTTATCTCATTTTGTAAACAAAGACCCTTTACACCATCTTGTGAGCAAAGCCCCTAGCCCCAGTTACCCAAATATAAATGAAAAAACAGCAAGCTGTGAACAACAATCAAAAATCCAAAATTCCAGTGGGGCATCTTCAGATACTGACCACTTACGATTGATGGAAAGCTATAAATATCAAGATAATGATTATTATCATGGCAGGACCCCAATGGATTATGTGCCTAGGAGACAGCGGATGGACAAGATTGTGCACCTGAAAGTTGACCGAAACGACGAGACAATCAGCTTGAGGGAGGTCATAGAGAAAATCACGGAGATCCAGGCCAAAAACCCAGACCGCGAGGTATTCTGGGATGGGGATGCCAATGCAATCTGCAGCAGGAAGAAAGGGTGACGCCGTCAATACTTCAGGTTCCATTCATCCCTACTGTATTTCTTTTGAACGAGTCCATCTATGATTTCCGCTTCTTGGGATGTGAATTCCGAGGGTTCCAGATGGACATTGAATTCCTTCTCAAAGCCGTAAACCAATGAGGCCTTGACTTTCTCAATGTCCGGCATGTTACCCATAATTTCGAAAAGCGAGGTCATGCATGTCGAAGGCGTCAATCCCCTTTGGCTCAGCTTCATTTCGTCCATCCTGAGGGCGCCCTTCATCATTGCTGTGTCATTCTTCAGGACAAGAGTTCCGTGCTGGAGCACTATCCCACGCCGCTTTATCTGGGCGCTTCCAGATATCTTTCGCCCTGACACGAGCACGTCGTTTATCGGTTTATGAACCGCCGGGATGCCCATTTGGGCCAGAGCTATGACTAACGCCGAACAGACCTTTCTGAATGCCATTTCCCGGTCCGCCGGTAGCGTGTCTTCATCGACAGCCAGACCATATATCAGATGGTTTGAATCGGTGTAGATTGCGCTGCCGCCCGTGACCCTTCGGACAATTCTGACGCCGTTCGCCTTGCAGAAATCAATGTCGATTGCCTTGTCGACCTTCTGAAAGTACCCGAGCGAAACCGTCGGAGAGTCCCTCCGATAAAAATGAAGGGTGTTGGGCACAATGCCTTTCGCGCGTGCAAGCGCGATAGCCTCATCCGCTGCAACCGTGAACGCAGGCTCAGAAAGCCCGGAGTCGAGTAAACGCCATTTCATCGGCGGGATGATTGGGCCGGGCGCTATAAATAACATTGCGTTTTCTATTTTCGACCGAATTTCACCTTGAGCCAACGGAACAATTTCAAGAATATTATCGGGATGATTATCCATGCTATTATCACAATATAGAAAGCTTCAGTGTATCTTATCAGAAAAACAAGGCTGATGAATATGAAAATTATGAGAATTACGGCAGGCAGGGATTTCTTCAATACAACAAGTGAAAACGGGGAGTGGGTGGGCATGCAAAGGTTATGAACCCGCAAGGATATAATATCGATGAAAACCTTTAAAGGCAAGCAGCAATTATCTGCGGTTGCCCGGAATCAGATTACAGAGGGATTCAAATGAAAATGAACATCCAGGAAAAAAGCGAAAAGGAAATCTTCATTGAAATGGATGCAACGGACATGACGCTCCTGCACCCGCTTGTTGAGGAGCTTCTGAAGGACAAGAACATCGACATTGCGGAGTACAAGATAGGCCACCCTGAATTGGACAAGGCCATTCTTCATGTGAGCATGAAGTCAGGTAAACCCGAAACTGCAATAAAGAAGGCTGCAAAATCCATTATGGAGACATTCGGCGAGCTGAGGGCCGGTTTCGAGAAGGAACTCTGAGTTTGAGATTATCCCACTTCGGTTTTATTGGCCGGGAGTCAGGTTGAATATGGCAGGTATGCGGAACAATTGCATTGAGTCCGGTCCTGCCGAACGCCAGATAGGCATCGAGGTGTTTTACACAGCCGACGCCGGAATAGGCGGCCGCCTCAGGGCGGAGCCCGAGGATTTCATCGTCCAGGAACTGCCTATAATGCCCCCGGAGGTTCCGGAGGGGCAATACACTGCGGCACTGGTGCGGTCCCGGTACTGGGAGACCAACCGCCTGGTCAGAGAATTGGCCAGAAGGCTGAGGTCAAGCCGCAGGAAGATAATGTTCGCCGGGACAAAGGACAGGCGGGCGGTCACCACCCAGCTGATTGTATTCGGTGCGCCTATGTCCGAGGTCCGCAACATTTCTCTGGCTGACGTGGAGTTCCTTCAAATGTACCCCACGGACTCCTCGATTGGCATCGGGGACCTGTTAGGGAACAGGTTCACCATCAACGTCAAGGACATGGACATGGATGTTTCAAAAGCCCTGGATGTGTGCGCCGGGGTTCATGCCCAACTCCGGGGACTCGGAGGCTTTCCGAACTTCTTCGGGGTCCAAAGGTTCGGCGCGGTGAGGCCCATAACCCACGAGATTGGCAAGCTCATGACCAGGAAGGAGCCGGAGAAGGCGGTCGTAACCTATCTCTGCAAGACCGGCCTTCTCGAGGACGAAGGGATAACAGAATCGAGAAAGCACCTTGCATCCACACTGGACTTCGCAGGGGCATTGCATGATTTCCCGAAGGAACTCAGCTTCGAGAAGGCGATGTTGAACCACCTGGTGAAAAATCCGGGGGATTACGTGGGTGCGCTGGGCCAGCTGCCGCAGAATCTGCTCATGATGTTCATCCATGCATACCAATCGTTCCTGTTCAACAGGATGCTGAGCGAGAGGATTAAAAGAGGCCTCCCACTCAATGAACCGCTGGAGGGAGACATTGTCCTGAAAGCGGACAAGAACGGGTTGCCTGACCATGAGAACTGGGTGAAAGCGGAGTCCAGGAACATTCCCAAGCTCACTGAACTCATTGGTCGGAAAAAAGCATTCATCAGCGCGACGCTGTACGGAACGGAATCCGAATTCGCAGGCGGCGAGCCCGGCGAGATCGAGGCCAGCATCATTGAGCAGGAAGGGGTCAAGGACCGGGATTTCATTCTGTCAGAATACTATAAACTTGGTTCGCGGGGTACAAGGAGGGAAATTCTTGCACCCTTCGAGGACTTCAGAATGGCTGGGGACGGCGAGGCCATTGTATTCGATTTCCGGCTGACTAAGGGATGTTATGCCACCACGTTCTTAAGGGAATTCATGAAATCGCCCGAGCTGACGAAGTATTAATAGGAGCCCGGATTTTCAGGGAATGATGTTCGAGCTAAAGGACAAGGACGGACTGGCCAGGATAGGGATTCTGGAGACTCCGCACGGAGCAATCGAGACCCCGACCCTGCTCCCGGTCATCAACCCCAACCAGATAACCGTACCTCCCGGCGAGATGCGGGAAAAGCTGGGCGTCCAGGCGATAATCACAAATTCCTACATAATCCGCAAGAGTGACACTCTCAGGGAGCTGGCGCTTGAGAAAGGGCTCCACAGCCTTGTAGGGTTCGAAGGGCCGATAATGACAGATTCAGGAACCTTTCAGGCCCATGTTTACGGGAAGATCGAGCTGGACCCGCTGGACATCGTCGAATTCCAGAAGGCCATAGGCTCGGACATCGGAACGGTGCTGGACCTTTTCTCCGAGCCTGAGGACGAACGCCAGAAGGTCGAATCGGACCTCGCCGAGACCATAGCCCGGACAAAATTATCTGCCGAGAACAAGGGAAAAATGATGCTGGCCGGCCCCATTCAGGGAGGGCGGTTCCCTGATCTCAGGGTATGGGCTGCCACAGAGATGTCGAAGATAGATTGCGATGTTTTCCCGATAGGCGGCGTGGTTCCAATGATGGAGAAGCAGATGTATTTCACGTTGGTGGACGCAGTGCTGAGCGCTAAATCCCGCCTTGACCCTTCCAAGCCGGTGCATCTCTTCGGCGCAGGCCACCCGATGCTATTCTCGCTGGCGGCACTGATGGGATGCGACATGCTGGATTCCTCGGCCTATGCGAAATTCGCGCGGGAGGGGAGGATGATGTTCGCGGACGGGACAAGATTCCTGGATGAGGTGAGAGAGTTACCTTGCCATTGCCCGGTATGTTCCGGCCACTCAGCCAACGAAATCAGGCAGAGCCCGTCGAAGGAGAAGCTGCTGGCCATGCACAACCTTTATGTTTCGTTCTCGGAGCTCAGGGCGGTGAAGCAGGCCATACATGAAGGCCGCCTCTGGGAGTTGGCCGAGACAAGATGCAGAGCCCACCCGTCATTGCTGGACGGGCTGAAATGCATGAAGAAACACATCGAGCTTCTCGAGAGGCATGAGCCTCTCTCCCGCAACCTGGCATATCTCTACACATCCCCGGAATCGTATGACAGGCCCGTGGTCACGAGGTTGAGAAAGAGGATACTGGAGAGATTCACTCCGCCTGCCTGCTCCGCAGAGATAATATTCCCCGAGGCCACCCGCCCCTATTCCAAGACATTCGCCGAACCGATGAAGATGGCGCTCGAAAAAACCGATGCGCATTTCTGGGCGGACGCACTGTTCTGCCCGGTGCCGCTGGAGCTGGACGAGATGTATCCCATCTCGCAGTCTGTCATCCCCGACAACCTCGACCCGCATGTGAAAATGGAGAAGGAGAGGACAATGAAGGATTTCACCGACGCCGGATTGTTCACCGTGAAACCGACATGGTGGACCGGCGTGGCGGCGCTGGATGGCCTACCCCCGAGGTCACTGCCTGAGCCGGACGCCAATCTCGCCAGGGTGAGGGCTGTCGCCGACATGCAATTCGGAAAAGACGCCGGCTGCGCCCTGCTGGACGGAAAGGTGGAGCTTGTGATATCCAAGAACACCGGCCGCATAAGAAACGTGATGACGGATGGCAAACACATCCTTTCGATGCGGGCCGGGGACGGATTCTTCACGCTGAAACCGGAAGGAGCCAAATTATTGAAGCTGGCTTTCACCTTCCCTTGCCTTAGAGTGGTCGTGAACCCCGATTCCGCCGAATACAACAGGCAGGGCCGCAACGTGTTCTGCGGATTCGTGCTCGATGCCGACCCAGGTATTGTGCCGGGGGACGAGGTCATGGTGATGGACGGCGCAGACGAACTATGTGCCATCGGCCAGGCAAAGATGACCCGGGAAGAGATGCTGGCCTTCAAAAAGGGCGTCGCTGTGAGGGTGCGGGAAGGAATAGCGCTTCCCAAGGAGCAGGCATGACAGAGGTGAGAGCCAAGCTCTGGCTGGAGAAAGACTCAAAATTCATACTCGGTGTCGGGAGGGCGGAAATCCTGAGGAATGTCAGGGACACAGGCTCAATCTCAAAGGCCGCAAAGGCCATGGGGATGTCCTACAGCCATGCTTGGTCGGAGATCAGGGAGATGTCCAGGGCTTTGGGCGTACCTGTCATAGAGACCGGCAGGGGCGGAAGGAATGGTGGGTCCTCAAAATTGACCGAAGCAGGAGAAGTGATTCTCGATAAATTCGAAAAGGAAATGGAAAAGATGGACAGGCACCTTGCCCGGTGCAACAAATGACGCCGGCCCAGTATTGCATTATTCGACGATAATTTCAATGACGAACTTCACCATGTAGCTCTTCTTGTCATATTCCGTCGATTCAGCGAAAACAGTCTTTGTGTTCTCCTCAATCAGGACGCCGTCCAGCATTCCGGCCCAGGTGACTGTTCTGTTGTACCATGGATCCTCATCGGCGGCATTGTACCCGACTATCGTGTACTCATGGGTTTCCGGGTTCTCCAGCCCTGTGTAATTCACCATGTCGCTGAGGGACCAACCGGACGGGGAATATGTCGAGTTGTAGACTATAAGCTTCTCTTCAACTTTCTTCGGCATGTAATCGAGGTAATACTCAATGCCATTGCATGCAACGGAAATCAGCCCGGCCTTCGGCTCGATTTCAACGAGGTACTTCACTTTGAATGCCGAGGGCAATCCCGGGAAAACGCTCATCAGGTAAGATATCTCCTCACCGGTGGCCGCGCCGGTTTCCTCGACCAGCGTCACGATTCCCCCCTGCATTGCGGTCCAGTTCACTGCCATGGCATACCCGTCTTCTGATTTCAGCACGTAAGCGTGCGTTTCAGGGTTTGCTAGGTTCGTATCCGCCACAATTGCGTCAAGCGGCACGCCCTCTTTCCCGTCCACGGTCTCGGTTCCAAATTCATCCTTCATCTCGGCGTATGTGTAATCCGAGCCGTTGATGCTTGCGACAAGTTCATTTTCCGGGTTGCCGTTGCCAGAGAGCATGTAATAACCAACGGCAGCTATTAAAATCACGGCAACTACAATTCCCGCGAGCAAAGCTATTTTACCCATGTTCATCACCCATATTCTGGATATTCTCGGGTGAGAATAACGATATTGATAAAGATTTCGATGAGGTCATTCTGCGCCTTCAAGGCTTTTCTGCGCAACTGTCACGCAGGCCAGAAAATCATCCAGCGTGTTTCGGAGTTCCATTATGCTGTCAGATTCGGATGAAACATGGAGGATGTTGCCCTCTACCCTTGTTTTTACATAGCCCTGGTTATCAAGCTCCAAAGCCCTGGCGATGTTCCTGGCTGTGGTTTCATCTCTGAATTCAAGTTCCATCTCGCAGGCGGTTTTCATGCGAACCTGGTATCGCTAGGGCCGATATTAAGCTTCCATAACTTATATATGCGATAATGGATTTAAGGGGGCTGAACGAGGGGGAGCCATGTTCAAAGCTAAAGTAAGACCCGAAGTGCTCAAAGAAGTGGTCGATGTAGTGTCAACCACAGTGGACGAGACAAAGATAACCGCATCAAAGACTGGCATCACAATTAAGGCTGTCGACCCGGCCCATGTCGCGATGATCGAGCTCACGCTTGGCAAGGGCGGTTTTGAGGAATACAAGGCTGACGATGTCTCTCTCGGCGTTGATATGGACAAGATAAAGGAAGTCCTGAGGCTGGCCAAGCCCGGCGACATGATCCAGATCGAACATGACGAGGAACGCAACCGCCTTGTCTTCAAGGTCGAGAACATCACCAGGAAAATGAGCCTGGTGGACACCACAGGCATGTCAGAGCCAAAAGTCCCGAACCTCAACCTGCCCGTGAAAATCGTTGTGAAGACCGATGAGATACGCCAGGGAATCAGGGCAAGCGAGAGCGTTTCAGACCACATCGCATTGGTGGCCAACTCGGACGGGTTCGAGATGGTTTCCGAGGGAGACACCGATTCGGTGAGCCTGAAACTGGGAAAGGACCTGCTTGAGGAGATAAAATGCAAGGAAGAGACAAGGAGCCTCTTCCCGCTGGACTATTTCTCCAGCATCTTCAAGACAATCAGCACCGCCAGCGTTGTCACGATGCACATGGGGACGGATTATCCCGTTAAGCTGGAGTTCTCCATCGCCAACGAGAAAGGTGAGGTAACTTACCTGCTCGCGCCAAGGATTGAATCCGAATAGGCGGATTTTATATTATGCAAACCCTTACGCAATAGCGCAAGCCAGGAGTGTAGAAATGGCCGCCGTCAGACTCGGAAGGATAGGACTTAAGTGGTGCCCAACCTGCAATGTCCCACTCGTGGAACTGGACGCCTGCGGCATCTGCGGGGGAGCCAGCCAACCTGTCGAGATAACGCCGCCCGGGGATTACCGCCCTGCATTTCCGCATGACATTGAAAGGATTCGGAGCACCGTTGACGATTATTACGGTCAGGGAACCGGAAAGGCGCTCATTCCCGAGGGGCATCTGGTAGTCCTGAATAAGAGTCCGGCCCTGGATATAATGGACGAGGTCGCGATGGACGCTCAGGTCCTTGGCAGCCATCTGTTTGAGCCAGGAAAAGGGTGGAGGTTCATCTGCCGTATCGAGGGAGCCAGAAGGATCGTTGCCACAATTTCGAAGAAATGGGCAATAATTGATGAAGGAGCCATCCCTTTCATCCGGAAAGGCTCGAGCTCCATGGCCGTGGGAATCCTGGATGCCGACGCCGGGATAGAAGTGGGCGACGAGGTAATTGTGCTTTCGGCCGGTAAGGAAGTGGTGTCAACCGGCAGGGCGAGGATGTCGGGGCCAGACATGGTGCGTTTGGACAGAGGACCTGCAATCAAGAGCCGATGGTACAAGGAAGTCCCGGCAAATCCAGAAATGGCGAAAGGCAAGACCTGGGAAGTCGCGGTCCAGGCGAATGCCGCGAAGCTTGAGAAGAAGCGCCTTGACTCCGCCGAGCACATCAGAAAGACGGCACGCAGGTTCTCAGACCTGCCGGTCGCGGTCTCGGTGTCGGGAGGAAAGGACAGCCTGGCAACGCTTCTCCTCGTGCTAGAAGCCGGATTCAGGCCAAAACTGATTTTCACGGATACCGGCCTCGAGTTCCCCGAAACCCTTGAGAACGTGGCCAGGACCGCTGAGAAATATCAGCTTGAACTGGTCACGGAAAGCGCCGGGGACGCTTTCTGGCGGGCGATCGAACATTTCGGCCCTCCGGCGAAGGATTTCAGATGGTGCTGCAAAACCTGTAAACTGGGACCCATGGCCAATCTCATCAGGAAGAATTTTTCCGAGGGGGTTCTGAGCTTCATAGGCCAGCGCCAGTACGAATCCAGCCAGCGCTACGAGAAGGGAAACGTGTGGCGCAATCCGTGGGTGCCGGGGCAGATAGGTGCATCTCCGATACAGAACTGGCCCAGCCTGTTGGTCTGGCTATACCTGTTCCAGCAGAAAGCGGAATACAATGCGCTGTACGGGAAAGGGCTGGAGAGGATAGGGTGCTGGCTCTGCCCGGCTACCGACATGGGCGAGTTCGCCGACATTGAAAAATATTCAGACCAGAACGAACACTGGCAGAGGGCACTTGCTGACCATGCTGCGAAGAAATCACTTCCGGCGGAATGGACTGCCCTTGGCCTCTGGCGGTGGAAAAATCTCCCGAAGGGCATGAGGGATTTCCTGGCATCCGAGGGAATCCCGGTCCCTGATGAAACAGCAGTGCCTACAGAAGAGAAAACAACCCATGAGCAGAAAGCCAGGCTGGAAAGGTTCTCGTGTATTTCCGACGATGCCTACGCCGTCCGCATGAAGGCCTTGCATTGCATG
This sequence comes from Methanomassiliicoccales archaeon UBA147, assembly GCA_002496385.1. Classification (GTDB taxonomy): domain Archaea; phylum Thermoplasmatota; class Thermoplasmata; order SG8-5; family SG8-5; genus UBA147. Next base: position 43,949 of record DAJR01000066.1, read on the forward strand.
GGCTGCGGGATCTGCCTGTCCCTCTGCGAATCTGGAGCCCTGACGTTGGAAAACGGGAAAATCGAGGTCGATCCGGAGAAATGCATCGGTTGCGGAAAATGCCTGCACCCATGCGTGGTGGTGGACTTTGAGCCAAGATGATGGCATGCCCAGGGAATCCAAGCTTCGCGAGAACCTGCGATACATTGGATACACGCTCGGCGCCGTGGCCGTCGGTGCTGTAATCCTGGTTTTATACATCGTCCTGGTCGCTTTCCTCGACATCGTATTCCTGGTCATACTCCTTGCGACCGCTGGCTTCTTGGTAGTCCTGGCGGTTGCCAGCATATTTTACCTTTTCATCGAGAAAGGGGGCAAAGAGAAAATCTAATATCGCCCGAGGATTATACCATCTCATGGACCTCGAAAATCTAAGGACGCTAACTGGCCTGATGAGCCTGGCATTCGGCATTTATTCAATCATTGTGGCGTTCCTGGTGGTTGCGTTCGAGGCCGTGGCATTCTTCATCATCTTCGCGCTCATCTTCCTGGCGTTCGGGATTTTGTACATAATTGCCGGCATCAGTCTCCTCAGGAAAGGGAGACTCGGGTTCTTCGCGTTCATCGGCGTATTTGGTTCAACTTACTGGTGGGGCCTGGGCATGCCAATTTACATCTGGCCGATGATGGTCATGCCCATAGTCATCCTGATTCTGTTCGCGGCCTTGTTCATAAAAAGCAATATGATGAGAGAATATTGAGCACCTGGGATTCCGACGGCACATCATCGCGCACGCTGGACAGCGAAATTTGAAAATGGGAAAATTGCAGCATCCTTTAAACGCTGGATTGATTCTTCATTATGAAGTGCCGGGAGCGATGTTGCGATCACTCCTTCGTGACGTTCGTTGCCTGGGGTCCCTTCGGGGACTCGCCGATCTCGAACTGGACCATGTCGCCCTCGTTGAGCCTCAATCCCTCGGGGAGTGAGTTCTTGTGAACGAACACGTCCTTCTGGCCCTCGACCTCTATGAAGCCGAAGCCCTTGGTCTCGTTGAACCATTTAACTTTACCTTTCATCTGTTTCACCTCCTCAGAGCCGGTGGTCTGGCTGTCAGTAGGGAGGAAAATTAAAACACATGTACCAAATTAGTAGAACTAAATACTGGTGTAGAGCTTTAAACTTTCTTCTGTACCTTAATGCTATCATATTGAAGCTAGTATAATTAAGTATGCATTGTATAAATTAAACCTGCCATCGGCTTCCAAACCACCTCACCTATATCCAACCAGCATGCCGCCCGGTAATCTCATCGCTTTCAGATTGGCGATTACCGGGAACGCTGCGAATCTCATTGCTTCCAGACTGCTGATTCAAGGCGAATGCTACAAATGATAACATTTAGGTATCGCATTCACCAATCGTTTGCAGAATGCCGCGAGCCAGATGGCATGGATTTAGTATAGCGAATGTTGACCATGCCATCGTCGAATGCGGCGCTGGAATAAGTTAGAAATTGCATTCAACCCCTGCCCTCGGCATCCTCACCCGCACGTCATATGCCAACCAGCATGCCCCGCCTGTGAGGGCGGGGTTTATACTATTTTGGCATCAAGTGCGCTTACAGATTGCATTTTCGGACAATTGCCAGACAGGAAAACCTCGGGCGTAAGCCCGGGGTCTATTTTCCAAACTCTTGCATGGCTGACGATTCTCTCTAACTTTTGTGGAAACACCGGCATCCGGCTGATGTCGGGACCGAGAACCGGGTTGTGGGCCGATGTCAACACCTCCCCGCCCTTACAGGCGAGGTTTCCTAGGGATGAGCTTAATTGTCACCAACCCGGTTCACCCAACCGGGTCACAACCCCGCCCTCTAGCTAGAAAAAGAAAATATTCGAGCGGGGCATGATGAAGTTGGCTGGAACTGAATGGAGGGGTGGTTGGCCGGTGTTGGGGTGAAGTCCTCGGTTGAACCCCAAACCGAACCTGTTCCGACTAAACCGCCCATGCCCCGCCTGTGAGGACGGGATTTGTTTCATCGAACCAGAAAATTCGATGAAATTGAGGTAGGCAGTAGGTTAGCAATTCTCAATCCAAGCCCTGCCTGTGAGGGCAGGGCATGAGGCCTCAAAAACGCTAACCCAGGCCTCAAAATAGAACATCTGTCCCCCCTCTGAAATTTGATTTTGCATTCTAATCGATAGATTTATATAGTGCTTTGAACATATAGGACAGATGTCAGACAAAACACCTAAAAACGTCTGACAGACAAAAGGTGCACACAATGTCGACGGACTCGGAACGGGTCACCATACGAATACCGAAGGATAGGGTTGACGCTCTGCAAAAACTTGTGGAGCAAGGCCAATTCACCAATCTTTCCGACGCCATAAGAGCGGCGATCGACTCGTTCATGCAAGCCAAATCAACGCCGGACCACATCGAACGGCTCACCGTGGAGCTCCCAAAGGGAAACGTGGTGAAGCTCGAGGAGCTGGTCCATTCAGGAGACTCCATCTCCGTCGACGACGCCGTGCGGAACGCCGTGCGGGAATACGTCAGATTGCGCCTGCAGAAGGCAACAGAGAGTCAAGAGAACAAATGAAGGTGCGAAGCCTAGAATCGCGCTTTCATCTGGCAAGGGAGAAACAGCCTTGTCGGACGGACTGCCCCCG